>CAYSIN010000108.1:0-8489 GCA_964431135.1 uncultured Bacteroidales bacterium | reverse complement strand
TTACAAAAATATTGATTATCAATATATGGGTCAGGAGTTCTGAATTTTATTTTTAGGTATTTTTATAAAGACAAAATTAATCACAAAATAGTTGCCTAAAAAAATATTTTATAAAATTCTATTTTTTCAGGAGCAACTATATATCTGCTAATAGAGCTTAACATGCAGACTATAATTTATACACCCATTTCCTAAATGTAACTAATATTTCCTCAGGCGATAAAAGAGAAACTGATTCATTAGGCTTGTATTTTTTTAACAAGGCTACTGCCATCTCTTCAACCGGTCTCTTTTGATAAAAATGGGCGTGGCTGTAATTCATATATTTTAACACCATAAATGCATTAAACCAACGATAAAAACGGAGTGTAAATGTTTTAATAGTTGACGTATTTTGTATAATTTCTGCAACATGATGGTTCATTTCATACTTTACTAAAAATGAATGTAGCGGTTCGGGTACAGATACAATATTTTTTTTATAGAACAAATCGGGAATACAGGAGAGTAATACGGATAAGTCTTCAAAGGCATGTATATCATACGTATAATAACAGGAGTCATGGTTTTTGAGCATTTTATCAATACTTGCACCAGTTCCAAAAGGTACACGCAGTGATGGGCGGGGAGACGGATAAACGCAGGTTGTATTTAATTCAGCATAATGTCCGAGTGGAATGACTTTTTGTAAAAAGTAAAAATCTTCACCTGCCTTGCGTTTGTTCATACCACCCTGTTTGCAATACACATCAGTTCTAACAGCAAAGCAGGAGCCCACAGTATGAAAAGCAAAGGGATGTCCTATATTTTTCAATGCAAGCATATAGTAATGCAGGTATAATTCATATTGTACGGCATCCTTATACACTTCCTCATCAAAATCATTTCCTTGCATGGGATGCTCAAAACGAATGGAGCATGCATTAATGTTTTCTTGATTAAACAATTTTTCCAGTTCTGTCAAATAATTGGGAGCACAGGTACAATCCGCATCTATATTGGCAATAACACCGTGTGCCTGATGGCATTGAAGAAAACGATAAACGGCTTCGTCCATTCCGATTTTACGTGCCAACCCTACACCCGCATCTTTCAACGGTAAAAATTCTTCTTTGATTAAGTAATATTGTATTTTTTTATCTGGATGTTGTTCTTTCCATTCGTTAAAATCGCTGGTTAATTGCTTATGTCGCTGACGAATATCGTTCGATGCATTTTCAGGTGCATTCAGCACAACCAGCACTTCTACTGCAACGTTTGGACGATTACAGTCATATAAACATTGAAGAATACCGGTGATATTTTCTTCGTTAAAACAAGGAACTACCACACATATACCCAAATCGGAAGCAGGTTTTTTGTCAATATGAGCAGGATAAAGTGCATGTTTTTGCACATAATCCGATAAAACAGCAAGCATGTCTATTCACTATTACAAGCAATGTTCGATAGTGTATTTTACTTTTTCTCTTCATAGCGTTTATTGAGCCAATAAGCAACGGTATCGGTAATGTCCATAGTTTCACTGCCATACAATATAGCCGCATGATTTAATATGTATGAATATTGATGATTACGATTAAATTGTTTTAAAAAATTGGTTACGGTATCCATCAATTGTTTTTCGAGGTTTTGTGTTTCCTGAGCCAATTGCATAGACAAGTCATCACGCAATTTATACAGGTTTTGTTGCTTTGCCATCAACTCCTCTTGCTGCCGCTGGGCACTCTCCTTGCTTATAAAACTATTGTTCTCTACCTTATGCTGAAATGCTTCTGCTTCTTTTTCAAAAGCAGTCATTCTAGCGTTCAAATCATTTTCCATACTTTGCTGACGTTGTGTAATTTTTTTTTCCAATTCTTCATAGTACTTGTATTTTTTCAATAAAGAATCTACATTGATATACGCTATTGTAGAACTGGTTTGAATATTTTTTCCCGTATTTTTTATTTCTTTCTTTAAATTGGAAGTTGATGTTGAAGTAAAATGAAGAATAAACAAAACGACTACAGAAATCGTTACTATACCAAGAATTACAGGTTGAATTTTTTGCATAATATAATTTTTTACAAAGGTAATTTATTTTGCTTACATGAAAAAATTTTGCACAATTTAAAAATCAATGGTACTTTTATCCAGATTATTTAACGTAAAATGAAGTTACATAAAAATACTTTTATTATTTTATGTATCAATACATTAATATTCAGTTCATGTCAAAGTCAACCAAAAACAGGAGCCATTATGAAAAACAGAATAGCAGCGTACAGCGGAAAATTTTACGAGGAAAATCCCTCTCAGTTAAAAAAGGAACTTGATTCGTTATTTGCTCAGGCAAAACCTAATCAAGGATTAAAGCCCATAGCCATTATTTCACCTCATGCAGGTTATGTGTTTAGTGGGAAAACGGCAGCATCGGCGTTTAATCAACTCGATACCTCTCAACATTATGAAAATATTTTTGTATTAGCCCCAAGCCATCATGTATTAAATAGAGGTGCTGCCTTATATACCAAAGGAAATTATGAAACCCCTTTGGGCGAAGTAAAAGTAAATACAACCTTATGCAAAGAACTTATAAAAAAAGAGCCTTCTCTTTTCAGTGAAAACGACGTGGCTCAGGAAGAGGAGCATGCACTCGAAGTTCAACTTCCCTTTTTGCAATATAAACTGGGTAATAAATTTCAACTGGTTCCTATCGTCGTTATGACCGATAATGCCGATGAATGCAAACAAATGGCAACAGCCCTTTTACCCTATTTCAACGATAGTAATCTTTTTGTTATCAGTAGCGATATGTCGCATTATCCCACCTTTGACGATGCCAATCGGGTGGACCATGAAACCATTCACGCCATCCTTACCGGCAATGCCGATACGTTATTGAAAATTACATCTGACGAAAAAAATCCGTCCGTTAAAAATTTATATACACGCTTATGTGGCAAATATCCCGTGCTGGTATTGATGTATATGACTCAGGCATGGCATCATTATTCCTATCAATTGATAGCATATTCTAACAGTGCACAAAGTATTTATGGCGATAAACAACGCGTAGTAGGCTATGGTGCTTTTGCGGTGGTCAATGAAAATAAAACGAATAAGGATAAAGAAATTCATTTTACCGAAGAAGAAAAGCAATGGATGTTAGCGTTAGCACGGAATACCATTGAATATTATTTAAAAGGTGAATCCATGCCCGCTATGACTATACCCGACGATTCCTTGCTTCATCAACCTATGGGTGCTTTTGTTTCGCTCTATAAAAAAGGACAATTACGCGGTTGTATTGGCACTTTCAGAGCCGAAGAGCCATTATACAAAATAATAGAAGAAATGGCTATTGCTTCGGCAACGCACGATTATCGGTTTGACCCTGTTGAATTGGATGAAATGAAAGATATTACCATAGAAATATCGGTACTGACGCCATTAAAAAAGATTAATCATATTAACGAGATTGTTCTTGGCAAACATGGCATTTATATCACCAAAGGTGGACGCAGTGGTACCTTTTTGCCACAGGTAGCCGACAAAACAAACTGGACGGTGGAAGAATTTCTGGGTTATTGTGCACAAGACAAAGCCGGCATTGGCTGGAACGGCTGGAAAGATGCTGACATATATACGTATGAAGCCATTGTATTTGGAGAATGAGAATTTCGATTTTTTACGTATTATCATACCAAACTGCTAATCCTCTTGTACACGCTAAGTTTCCTATTGATAATTTTGCATACCTTCCATCTGAAAAGTGATAAAAAAATAAAATAAACCATTACCTTTGAAGTTATAAATTTTTATTGCATTTCAAAATATGGAGGCAGTATTATCGTTCAACGACTTAAAGAAAAACCTAAAAAAGAATGTTAGCACATTTACAAAAATAAAGATAGGCTTATGTGGCGATAGCACTACCAGTTTTTTGTCTATGGCGATTAAAGGAATGGGTGTGGAACGAAAATACAATATGGAATTGTTGGAAACGGAATATAATCAATTAGAACGGCAATTGTTGTTTACCGATTCCGAATTGCATGCATTTAATGCGGATGTAATTATTGTGTTTCAGGCGACGCACAAGTTGTTGCAGCAATACAACTGCTTATCGCCCGATAAACAAGCATTATTGGCAGATGAACGATTGGAATTTATACGTTCAATAAGTCATTCATGCACGTCAAAACTTATATACTTCAATTATCCTGAAATAGATGATACGGTATTTGGAAATTATGCCAATAAAATAGAGCATTCATTTGTGCTTCAGGTTAGAAAACTCAATTATGAATTGATGAAACTGGCACAGCAAACGCCCAACCTGTATATTTGTGATGTGTCTTCTATACAAAACATGGTAGGGAGAAGTTCGTTGTATAATTCCTCCTTATATATCAGTGCAGACATGGTGTTTTCGTTGGATATATTACCTCAGATTGCGGCCAGTGTGCTTGATATTATTGATGCTGTATGTGGTAAATTCAAAAAATGTGTGATTCTGGATTTGGACAATACCTTGTGGGGAGGTGTTATTGGCGATGATGGATTAGAAAACATTGAACTTGGACAAGGCTTGGGTATTGGAAAGGCATTTACAGAATTTCAACGATGGATAAAACAACTGAAAAATCGCGGTATAATATTAGCCGTATGTTCAAAGAATGATGAAGTAACAGCCAAAGAACCATTTGAAAAACATCCCGAAATGGTATTGTCGCTGGATGATATTGCTGTATTTATTGCCAACTGGGATAATAAGGTGAATAACATTTACAAAATTCAATCCATATTGAATATAAGTTTCGATTCTATGGTATTTATAGATGATAATGCAGTTGAACGAAATATGGTTCGAGAAAATATTCCTGAAATAACAGTGCCTGAATTACCCGATGACCCAGCCGAATATCTTGAATATCTCTATAGTCTTCATCTTTTTGAAACATCATCATACAGTAGTGAAGACATGAAACGTACCAAGCAATATCAAATTGAATCGCAACGAATATTACTTCAGAAAAAGTTTAATAATGAAGTTGATTTTTTGAAAGAACTTGATATGACGTCTGAAGTAAGTATCTTTAATCCATACAACATACCACGAGTAGCACAACTGTCGCAGCGTAGCAATCAGTTTAATTTGAGAACAGTTCGCTTTACCGAAGATGAAATAAATGCATTGTCAAAAAACGAGCATTATCAAAACTTTTGCTTTAATCTTACAGATAAGTATGGCGATTATGGATTAATTGCTGTTATTATTTTGGAAAAACAAAATTCTGATACGTTATTCATCCATTCGTGGTTTATGAGTTGTCGGGTATTACAGCGAGGTATGGAAAATTTTGCACTAAACATACTGGTACAATATGCCCGTCAACATCATTATACAAAAATCATGGGTGAATATATTCCAACTGCAAAAAATAAACTTGTAGAGCATCATTATCAGCAATTGGGGTTTACTGCCATAAAAGATGAAACCAGAAAACAGTATATGCTGGACGTAAACACATACAGTGAAAGAGAATGCTATATAAAAGAAATTAAAAATTACTAATGTCATTACACCATGGAGAAAGAAGAAATTTTAAAACAGGTTCAGAAGATATTTTGCGATGTGTTGGATAATCCTGAAATACAGATGTATGCTCAAACCACTGCCAATGATATAGAAGGGTGGGATTCACTAACACATATTCAACTTGTAGTAGCCATAGAAAAGCATTTTCATATAAAATTTTCAACTCGTGAAATATTGTCGTGGAAAAATGTTGGCGAAATGGTAGAAAGTATTAGCCATAAATGTGAATAGCATGGACTTTATTTCCTGGAGGTTCATATTATTTTTTAGCATAGTTTTTTTTCTTTATTATTTTCCGTTAAAGGAAAAAGGGAAGATACAAAACATACTCTTGTTGATAGCCAGTTATTTTTTTTATGGAATGGCAGATTATAAAATGCTGTTATTACTGATAATAGCGACAGTTATTTTTTATTTTATTGGGAAAGCCATTGTTACAACCAAAAACGAAAAAAATTCTTCATTATGGACGAATGCAGGTATAATTCTCGGTTTGGGTTTATTGTTTTATTTCAAGTATTTTAGTTTTTTTGTCTCGTCAATTATGCCGAGTTCATTTGTAGGTTTGCTCAATGATGTTGGGTTTAAGGTCAGCACAGCCGAACTTCATATTATAGTGCCACTGGGTATAAGTTTTTTTACGTTTAAACTCATTAGTTATGTAATAGAAGTTCATCGTAGAAAAATGGAACCAACCGACAATTTTATTGCATTTGCTACTTATATAGCGTTTTTCCCAACCATCATGTCAGGTCCTATTGACAGACCCAATGTGTTTATTCCACAACTGATAAAAAAACGTTCCTTTGATTATGATTTAGCAGTAGATGGCTGTCGTCAGTTTATCTGGGGCTTGTTTCAAAAGACCGTCATAGCCGATAATCTTGCTATATATACATCGCAGGCGTGGAGTAATATTCAAGGCTCATCGGGCGGCACTCTGTTTCTCGCTGCCCTTTTATACAGTTTTCAAATATATACCGATTTTTCTGGATATTCTGATATGGCTATTGGTATAGGAAAAGTGTTGGGATTTCGTATCGCTGTCAATTTTAAATATCCTTTTTTTGCTACCAATATTGCTGAATTTTGGCGAAGATGGCATATTTCGCTAACGTCCTGGTTAACCGATTATGTGTTTATGCCACTGAATATAAAGTTCAGGAACTGGGGCAAGGCAGGGATTATACTTGCCATTCTGATTAATATGTTTTTTGTCGGATTATGGCATGGCGCCAACTGGACTTATGTCGTATTCGGACTTTATCATGGATTGTTGTTCATCCCATTAATATGGAGCGGTTCTTTTTTTAAAAAGAAAAAAACAAAAATCTCTCCTTATGGATTGCCTTCCATAAAGGAGACATTGAGCATGGCAGGAACATTCTTGCTGGTAACGTTTGGGCTTGTCATCTTCAGAGCCGAAAACCTGCCACAGGCATTCACTTTTATAAAAAATGTTTGTATGTTTTCCGGTTGGGCTGAGTTCAATTTTGACGGAATGGGCAGAGTAATAGCCACCATTATACTTTTACTTGTTTTTATTGTGGTAGAATGGTGGGGCAAAAAACAACCGTATGCTCTTGCTAAGATAGTGCGTTTTAAACGCCCCATAAGATGGTTCGTTTATCTGTTTCTTATTTTTCTAATCGGAATGTATATGCAAACCACGCAAACCCCATTTATTTATTTTAAATTCTGACAACGATGAAGCAATTTATTAAGTCAATATTGTTGTTTGTGTTGATACTGCTTGTATTTTATCCTATATTGGTATGTATATGGGGGTTGGTGATGCCATCTTTTTTAAAACCCAATTTGAATTATTATCTGGGTGGTTATGGACACATGTATTCACGATTGAACGAAGCAAAAAAAATAAAAAAAGTAGATTGTTTAATTATAGGGTCATCACTGGCATACAGAGGTTTTGATACAAGGATATTGAACGATAGTGGCATAAGTTCTTTTAATCTGGGTTCTAGTTCACAAACGCCTTTGCAAACAAAGGTACTGTTAAAAAAATACCTAACAAGACTTTCACCAAATAGAATTATTTATGTGGTTGACCCTGATGCCTTTACGAGTGATGGCGTAGAATCATCACTTGATTTGATTTCTAACGACAGAAATGACATCAACACTATAAAAATGGCAATCGCTGTTCATCATATAAAAGTTTTTAATACCTTAATATTTGCTTGCATGAGAGATGCATTGAAATTAAATAACAAATTTGCAGAACCAGTATGTAAAGACGACGATATATATATAAACGGTGGTTATGTGGAGAAAAAAATATCATACTTTAAAAATGTTACTTATCCAGTACAGCGGTGGAAATTTAATCCTAAGCAACTAAAATCATTCAGCGAAAATATTTCTATAATAAAAAGTATGCGTATACCGTATATACTTGTGAATACTCCAGTCACGACAGCGTTGTATAAAAGTTATACCAATAATAATGAATTTGATTCCATTATGAACGCTTATGGCAGATATTATAATTTCAACGGAAAAATAAAGTTGAACGATTCCCTGGATTTTTATGACGAAGTACATCTTAATCAGGAAGGGGTGAGAAAGTTTGATAGTTCATTGATAAAATTGTTGGATTCAGTATTCACCGCTGTTCCATTTTTCAATGAATAGGGGTTATGCAGTTGTCCCTTAAAAACTCATCTCGTCATTGCTGACGAGAAGAAATATTTCCTAAAAACATAGCGAGCCACAACCAAAGTAGAGGCATATTGCTATACGCCTCTACTTTGTTCAAACATCTTTTCGACTTCCCCCACTTTCGACGCAGTCATGTTCTTCGAAACCCGGTTATGGAAGGTATAGTTACCTAAAATTCACCCTATTTTTATACACTACAAAAATTTTTATCAATTGCTTT
>CAYSIN010000107.1:0-8528 GCA_964431135.1 uncultured Bacteroidales bacterium | reverse complement strand
TACAGGTTTTATGGTTGGTAATAACGGCAGAGTTTTGAGAACTGTTAACGGAGGTCAAAACTGGGATATACAATTTTACGGTAATCAAACATTCTACTCCATATTTTTTTCCGACAAAAATAACGGTTATATTACAGGAGCAAGCGGAACTATACTTAAAACGACTGACGGAGGAACAAACTGGTCGTTTTTCTCTTCAGCGACTACCGAGGCAATTATCTCTATAAAATTTCCCACTGAAAATACAGGATATGCAGCCTGTCATACGGGCGGAATGATTCTTAAAACAATTAATGGAGGGAATCAATGGAACTATCTTTATACATTAAGTCAGGGCGATACAATCAACTCTTCATTTTTTACCGATGAACTGAACGGATATCTTGCGGGAAACAGCGGCAAGGTTTTTAAAACTTCAAATGGCGGAAATAATTGGACTACTGTTTCTACGGGAGCTTCTAATTTCTATTCAGTATATTTTATAAATCCATCATCGGGATATATTGCAGGAAGATTTGGAAATATCGGAAAAACAACAAATTCAGGTTATAACTGGTTTTCTCAGGTTTCGGGCACTGCATATAACCTTTACTCTATTCATTTTGTTAATATAAATACAGGTTATATCGGCGGCAATAGTATTATACTGAAAACAACAAACGGGGGAACAAACTGGAATACTATTATTACTTTACCCGGCGGAGAGGTTTTTGCTTTATATTTCACAAGTGCAGAAACAGGTTATGCTACAGGTTATAACGGACAAATAATGAAAACAACAAACGGAGGAACAAACTGGGTTCTACAGGCATCGAATGGAGCAGATTCATATGGAATGTATTTTACTGATGTGAACATTGGCTATGTTGCTGGAGATTACGGAACAATACGTAAAACAACTAACGGCGGAACAAATTGGTTCAATCTGACCTGCCCTACCAATAAAGGTTTATTAAGTGTTTATTTTACAAATTCTAATACAGGTTATGTTTCAGGATATGACGGTATTATACTTAAAACGACAACAGGAGGAGTTTTAGTTGGTAATAAAAATGAATCTCAAAATTCACCTTCTGAATTTCGTCTTTACCAGAACTACCCGAATCCGTTTAACTCAATGACAAAAATTAAGTTACAAGTTACAAGTGACAAGTTTGTAAAGTTAATTTTATTTGATGTACTGGGGAGAGAGGTAGCGATGCTGGTAAATGAGAAGTTGCAGGCGGGGACGTATGAAGTAACATTTAACTCTGGAGATTTGCCGAGCGGGATTTATTTCTACCGAATGCAAGCAGATAAATTCACAGACACAAAAAAATTAATTCTACTAAAATGAAAATAAAAATTTTAATCCTTGCTTTTGTTATTGTACATTTTACATTTATAATTGAAGATTGTGTCGGACAATGGGGACCTGATGTAAGACTGACGAATGATCCAGCATCTTCCCGAACATCATATAATAATGCATGGTGTATAGTATCAAATGGTAATGCTGTTCATATTGTATGGGGAGATGAACGTGACGGGAACAGCGAAATATACTATAAACGCTCAACGGACGGAGGTGTTTCCTGGGGAACGGATACACGACTGACAAATGCTTCAGGAGCATCAGCAGCTCCTTCAATTTCATTATCCGGTTCAGCCGTGCATGTAACCTGGCATGACACTCGTGACGGGAATTATGAGATATATTACAAGCACTCAACAGACGGAGGTGCAAATTGGGGAGCAGATACACGACTGACTAATGCATCCGGCGCATCAACAAATCCTTCCCTATCGGTAGTCGATTCTAATTTACATATTGTGTGGTATGACACCCGTTCAGGAAACGAAAAGATTTATTATAAACATTCAACGGATGGCGGTGTAACCTGGGGAGCCGATACACAACTATCTACTAATTCCGGGTATTCTTATGCACTAAATCCTTCTATTTCAGTTTCTAATTCTATTGTATATGTTGTCTGGAGTGATACTCGTGACGGAAATCCGGAAATATATTACAAACGCTCAACAAACGGGGGAACTAACTGGGGAATAGATAATCGATTAACTAATGACTCTGGACTTTCAAATAATCCTTCCATTGCAATATCCGGTTCAGTTGTGCATATCGTCTGGAGTGATACTTATAACGGGTCGGCTATATATTATAAACGCTCAACAGATGAAGGCACAAACTGGGGCGAAAATATACGGCTAACTGGTTTCGTAAGTGCCAAAGGATTTTCAAATATATTCGCATCAGGTCCTTTTGTTCATGTTATTATGGTCGATTTCCGAAATGTCTTATCAGAGATAGATTTTTTTGAAGTGGAAATTTATTATATCCGCTCTACAAACGGAGGTATTAACTGGGGACCTGATACACGACTTACAAATGACTCCGGATATTCAGGTTATCCTTCTGTATCAGTTTCCGGTTCTATAGTGCATGTTCTCTGGATGGACAATCGCGATGGAAATAATGAAATATATTACAAACGCAACCCGACAGGAAACCTGACGAAAACAAGAAATATAAGTTCGGAGGTGCCCGATAAGTTTGAACTGGGGCAGAATTATCCGAACCCGTTCAACTCAATGACAAATGTTAAATTTAAAATGTTAAATGGAGGAGAGGTAAAAATTGTTGTTTATGATATTTCAGGGAGGGAGGTGACGACGCTGGTGAATGAGAGGTTGGAGGCGGGAGTGTATGAGGTGAGGTTTGATTCGGGTGATTTGCCGAGTGGGGTGTATTTTTACAGGATGGAAACTGAAAAATATTCAGAAACAAAAAAATTAATTCTTCTTAAATGAAAACAACAATATGTATTTCACGCGAAGACGCAGAGAAGCAAAGACGCAAAGGAAAACAGTTACAAGTGATCCCGAGAACTCGGGAAAAGTGACAAGTGAAAAAAAGCATATGAAGCAGGAGTCACGTGGACACGGGATAACCAGAGGTGAAACAGAATATCGCGGAATAAAAGATGAAAAATTAATATTAATGGAATGAAAAAAATAATATTTATCATTATTGCAGTAATTGTTATAAATGACCTTTATTCTCAAAGCAACTGGACATTCATTAATTACAACGGTTCATTAAACGGAACAAGTTTCTGCAATGCCAATACAGGATGGACGATAGGGTACAACGGTATGATATTCAAGACCACTAACGGAGGATTAAACTGGTTACGTCAAAATAATTCAACTCCTGCGAAATATTTAAATTCGATTTCTGCATTATCACCCGATACGTGTATAGCTGCAGGTTCAAACCGGTCATTAATCATGACTACAAACGGGGGAATTAACTGGATTGATGTTAATTCTTATCAGAATACGGGATATAATTCTTTAACATTCGCAAATAGGAATACGGGTTGGGTTTTATCATCAAATAAGATTTTTAAGACTACCAACTCGGGATTAAACTGGACTTTGACAGACAGTCTTCCTGTTTATTTAAAAATGATTCAGTTTACAGACATTAACACGGGATATGCACTTAAATATGATAATTCCGTGTTGTTCAAATCAATCGACGGCGGTTATAACTGGAATCAGATAACAACTCCATATTCGAATGTGGTTTCATTTCATTTTCTGAATTCGAATACCGGTTTTTGCACGGGTAACGGAAAACTAACAAAGACAACTGACGGCGGATTAAACTGGTCTCTTGTTTTTACGCATACTTATTCGTGGATTTATTTATACTATTCAAATATAAATACCGCTTATACTCTTGATAATTTTGGTGCAATTTACAAAAGCCAGAACAGCGGATTGAACTGGACATATATAAAATCCGATACCACCGGTCATTACAACCGCTGGATGTACGTTCAGGATTCAATGAATATATATTACGGTACGAATTACCAGAGATTAAACAAATCATCAACAGGAGGAACAACCTGGGTTACCGTAATAAAATCAGATTATCCCGAATTCGGTGATTTTACAGGAAGTAACTTTTTTGATGCCAATACCGGATATTTCTATTCAGGTAATTATATTACAAAAACTACAAATACAGGTTTGAATTTTTCCAGAACCAGTATAAATAATTTTTCAGGAAGCAGGATTCATTTCTGCAATCCGAACACGGGATACAGAACCGTATCTTCAAGCAGCGTTTACAAAACTACAAACGGCGGTGATTACTGGTTTTCCACATGTAATTTCCAGAATGTTGGTTTTTTCAATCTATATTTTCTGAATCAAAACACGGGCTGGGCTGTTGGTTTTTATCAGGATGTATTGATTTTCAATATGGAGTTATGTTTAGCCAGAACAACAAACGGCGGAATTAACTGGTTAATATACCACAATTACCCGATGACACTCGGCTCATTCCGTTCTGCGTATTTTATTAATGAAAATACCGGTTGGTGTAAAGGTGTAAATGAAGATGGTTCATCAAAATTTATCGCAACAACAACTAACGGCGGAATTAATTTTGTAAATATAAAAAGTATTGAGACGGAAACAGGAGGTGAATTTTTAATCAACGCAAATACCGGATTTGCAGCAGCAGGAACGAATATATATAAAACAACAAATTCAGGAGCAAACTGGCTTATTTCAACTTTCAGTAATTGTGATTTCAGAGACGTTTTTTTTGTGAATGATTCGACAGGCTGGATTTGCGGTGACAGAGGAGAAATATTAAAGACAACTAATCAGGGAGTTAACTGGATTCAGAACTCAGCGGGTTTTTGGGCTGAACTGAGAACGATTGAATTTATTAATGAGAATACGGGATTTATAGCAGGGAATAACGGCCTTATAATGAAAACAACAAACGGAGGAAATGTATTTATTTCAAATACCGGTAAAGAAATTCCGCAAGGTTATTCGCTGGAGCAGAATTATCCGAACCCCTTCAACGCAGTGACAAATGTTAAATTTGAAATGTTAAATGGAGGAGAGGTAAAAATTGTTGTTTATGATGTTGCAGGGAAAGAAGTGGCTGTTCTTGTAAATGAGGAATTGGAGGCGGGAGTTTATGAAGTGAGATTTGACGGTGGTGATTTGCCGAGCGGAATATATTTCTACCGAATGCAAACAGAAAAATTCACAGAAACAAAAAAATTAATTTTACTGAAATGAGATTTTTTAAAAAAATTATGAATTTTGAATTATGAATTTTGAATTAAAAATAACCGCAAAGACGCAAAGGAAAACAGTTACAAGTGAAAAGTTGAAAGTGACAAGTGAAAAAAGCAAAAAGAAATTTTGAATTTAAAAATATTAATTATTTATTATGAAAAAGATAATTTTTATTGCAATTTTAATAACAGGTTTGTCGCTTCATTTATGCGCACAAACATATATCCATACCAGAATTACGAACTGATATATTGATAAAAATCCCACATTTTCATCAAAACTTGTCAGCAACTATGGGCACAACAATTTTGAATTCCTTGCCTTTGAGCGTTGGTCAAATGTTAACACGAGTCATATCTGTGTGTTAAAAATGGGAACGGTTTCAACGATTGATTCTGTGATTTATCTTACGCAGAACGGTACGCTAAATAAAAATCCTTCCATTGCATACAATTTTAATAATATTTCAAAAGCAATGATTGTATGGCAGTCATATACTAACGGAAGATGGAACATATACGGCTCTGCTAACCTTTCCGGAACCTGGTCTCAACCTTTTCCGATAGATACCGGCAACGGAAATAAAAATAAGCCATGTGTTATATTAATAGAAAACTCCTCATTACCATTATTCGGTATTGTTTACGAAAAAGATAATGATATTATATTTAAAAGGTATGATGCTGCTGCAAAACTCACACTTTACGAAGAAAATCTGACATCAACCGATACCGCTGTTTGCAGAAATCCTATTGTTACTAAATATTACAATATGGATGGAAAATATTATGTTTGTTATGAAAAACAAAAACCTGACGGAAACTTTGCAATATATTACAGATTATCGGGTTATCCTTATAACTGGTCAAATCCCGATACGCTTGCATATCTCGGAAACAACAGAAATGTAAAAACTATGAGTTTCTTTGAAGTTTCGGAAAGTTTCACTTTTGAATCGAACCGTGCAGGCAAATGGGGAATTTATCAGACTTACTGGACTTATAGCAGCGGTTGGCGTTTTGTTCAGTCGCTAATTTCTGCTTCACAGACATCTTCGTATTTAAATTATGTTTCATTCTGCTATCCTATAATGACAGATGGTTGGGCTGCTATGAATGCCGTTTTAAATAAAACCTCTGACAGTTCCAGAGTATTACTTTCAGGCGGAACGGGATTTACAAATCCATTTCGAATATTTCCTATAGGGGATTCATCAAAAACATCGGAACTCACGATGGGAAATGGAATATATGTTTCGATTCCGAATTATTTGTTAAGAGTATGGCTTGTATATAGCAAAGATTCAGCAGGGTATTCAATGCTTTACGCATATGGCAGCCTTTATTCACCTGCTAAAATAAAAAAAATCGGGACTGAGACTCCGGAAGGTTACTCGCTTGAGCAGAATTATCCGAATCCATTCAACTCAATGACAAGAATTAAGTTACAAGTTGCAAGTTACAAGTTTGTAAAGTTAGTTGTATATGATTTGATGGGGAGGGAGGTGAGAACGCTGGTGAATGAAAGGTTGGAAGCGGGTGAGTATGAGGTGAGGTTTGACGGTGGAGATTTATCGAGCGGGGTGTACTTCTATCAACTGAGGGCGGGAGATTTTTCAGAAACAAAAAAAATGTTATTGACAAAATGAGGATATATATATTATTTATTTTATTTTTGGTTTCGAGCGAGTTGTTTTCGCAAAATAATTATTTTGTTCAGACTACCGGACCAAAGGGCGGAAGGACTTCTTCAATTATTTCGACTGATAACGGAAATCTGATTGCAAGCGGAAACGGAGGATTGTTTATTAGCACGAACAGCGGTAATATATGGAATCACATCGGAATTGTGGATTACTTCGGGATAAAAGTTATTAAATACAACAATGGACACTTAGTTTCTGCCGGCAATCAGGAGATAAAGTATTCAACAAATAACGGACAGACATGGCTATATTCAATACAATGGAGTTCATATAAAATAAATGATATTACAAAAACCCCTAACGGATATTTGTTTACAGCCGCAAACAACGGAATTTATAAATCAACAAATTCCGGATTAAACTGGTCATCTGCCGGATTAACGAATTTTGACTGTGAAGTAATTGCCTCAAATTCATCAGGAACAATATTTGCAATGTCTAATACCGCTTTAATTAACCGGTCGTACGATTACGGACAATCCTGGCAATCATCAGGATTCGGTTTTTATTCAATCACTTCAATCGCAATTGCCTCCAACGATTATATATATCTTATGACAAATGCAAATAATGGTATTTACAGGTCAACGGACAACGGTATAAGTTATGCAAACCTTGCTTTTCAGACGGGAGAAAATTCATCAGGATATCTTTCAGTTATAAACGGAACTGATATTTATGCCGGAACAGTTAACGGACTGTTCAGGTCAACAAATCACGGGATGAACTGGATTTATCTCGGATTAAATCAAAAAGGAGGTGTGAGAAGTGCTTTCTTATCTAATAACATATTATTCGCATGTACTGAAAATGGTATCTGTAAGTCAACGAATAACGGAACAAACTGGATTGAATCAAATTCGGGTCTGATAAATAATGATATTACGGCAATAGCCATTGATGCACAGGGAAATATTTTTGCCGGAACAAAAAATAACGGACTTTACTGTTCAACAAATCAGGGAAATCTCTGGGAATATTCAGGATTTTCAGGACACAAAATTTCGGATTTCGATATATCGGGCAACACAATTTTTATGGCAACAACGGATACCGGTATTTACAAAGTTTCTAATGACGGCAATGTCTGGGTAAAAATAAGAACAGAAGGTGCGAACAGCATAAGGATTAATTCCAATAATGATATTTACCTTTGCAGTGAAACAAGCGGATTTAATAAATCAACAAACAACGGACTGAACTGGCTGCAAATAATCATAAATTCATCAAGTCCTCAATGCAAGGACGTTGCATTCAAGAATACTAATGCAATATTTCTTGTACTGAAAAACGGCGGAATTTTGAGGTCAACAAACGGAGGTATAAACTGGACATCAATAAACAACGGTTTAATTTCAGCAAATGCAGAGCGAATATCCGTAAGAAGCGACGGTACACTTTTTTGCACAGACCAGAACAGGATATACCGTTCAACAAATGACGGTGACAATTGGCTTTTAGTTTACGGTTCGCAGTATTTAAATAACACCAGACCACAATATAATTCAAGCGGCGGAATATTTATCGGAGCAGGTAACGGAATATTGTATTCAAAAAATAACGGTATAGACTGGTTTACTCTTAACAACGGTTTTAGTAATGCTGCCGTGAATTGTATTAGTTTAACCGCGAATGATTTTATATATTTAGGAACAAATTGTTTTGGAGTATTGAAGTCATCCACTCCGGTAAATTATGCTAATTT
>CAYSIN010000106.1:0-8752 GCA_964431135.1 uncultured Bacteroidales bacterium | reverse complement strand
AACCGTTATAATATATAATCCTACTCCCATAACAACAAGTTTAAGCAAAACAGACCTGCTATGTAATGGTGATGGTACCGGTGCCGTTGATTTAACCGTTTCAGGTGGAAGACCACCTTATACTTATCAATGGAGCAATGGTGCAACTACTCAAGATTTGCTAAATATCAATGGAGGAATTTATACGGTTAATGTATCGGATGCGAGTGGTTGTACTCAAAATAATGGAATAACGGTGAACGAACCTTCAAAATTGATTGTTTCAGTTACACCTACCCAATATATTTGTATAAGTCAACCGGCATACCTAACCTTGACGGCTACAGGAGCCACTCCACCATACACGTATTATTGGAATGGACTACCTTCGAATGCTACTATTGGCGTTTATCCTGATACTACCACTACTTATTCGGGCTATGTAGTAGATGCCAATGGCTGTACCTCTCCCATACTTCATTCCACTGTATTTGTAGCACCACCTGTACATGTTACTTTAATTGCCAATACGAATCACGTTTGTCCCGGTGACCCTGTAATGCTTACTACTGTCATAGAAGGTGGTGTAGGACCTCCTTACATTATATATAATCAGGATGGTGATGTAGTAACACCTCCTATTTATATTTATCCTCAATATTCGGGTTATTATATGGTACGAGTAGAAGATGCATGTGGAACATGGGATACGTCGGGTGTTTACATTTATGTATGGCCCTTGCCTCCAGCCAATGCCTTAGCCGATACGGTACAAGGTTGTGTTCCGTTGACTGTACATTTTATTGAAGTAAATCCCGACAGTGGACAAACGTATCTTTGGAATTTTGGTGACCAAAGCAATCTGTCTCTGGCAAAAAATCCTGTTCATACTTATACCAGTGCCGGCACTTATGATGTAACATTAACCGTTACTTCGATACATGGATGTAAAACCGTAATAGTCTATAATGATATGATAACGGTTTGGCCTCAACCTACTGCTGCATTTGTCTGGCATCCCGAAGTTGTTACAGAGGTAGAACCAATGATAAATTTTGTAAATCACTCTACGGGTGCTGAATGGTATGAATGGATGTTTGGAGATGGTGATTCTTCCAGTTTGGTTAATCCCTATCATCGTTATCAGGGAGCGGGCGAATATAATGTTATGCTGGTAGCCGTTTCCAATAAGGGATGTACCGATACAGCCATTTCTCCTTTAAAAATTATTGAGCAATGGACCTTTTATGCGCCTACTGCTTTTAGTCCCGATGGCGATAGGAATAATGATTCCTTTTATATCATGGCACATGGCATACAAGAGCAAGGCTTTAATTTGGAAGTTTATGACCGCTGGGGTGAAGTTATATGGTCCACAACCAAATATAGTAAAGATGATGAACGTAGCGAAAAATGGGATGGCAGAGCCAAAAATCATAATATTGTACCCGTTGGAACTTATACGTGGCGTGCTATGTTTAAAGATGATTTTAATAAAGACCACGAAAAAGTCGGAGCCGTAACAGTAATTAGATAAGTTATTTTCTATTTATTTCTATACTCATAAAATAGATTTATCTAATTTTGTAACTATTCACCCCGTCATTGCGAGGGAGGAACGCACGAAGCAATCTCAAGATAATCAATGAAACGAGGAGGAGCCCCTGCTCGCCGAAGTCTTTAAAAATAAAAAATTGAGCGCTCGGCGAAGTTTTGTGTGTAGGCAAGTGTAGTGGCTAACTTCGTCGGACTTAAAAATTAGTTTTCAAACTAAGCAAAAAATAGCGTATATTTGTGCAAACCAAAAATGATGACAACAGGTTATACCAAACCGCTAACAAAAGAATGAAATATATTTAACCACGAACACTATTAATTACAAATTTCCCAAAATTGTGGTAACTTTGCAAATGAATATCTGAAACCTTCGCAGTGAACATTGCACGTTTTATAGCACAAAAAATTTTTTTTACAAAATCCGTTTCACACAGGATTTCCAAGCCTCTTTCCATTATCAACGTATTAAGTATTGCGGTCAGTTTTTTGGTGATGTATATCTCTATTGCCGTAGTATATGGATTTAAAAATGAAATCCGCTCAAAAGTTTCAGGCTTTGCTTCGCATATTGTTGTGAATAACTACGATGCCAATTTTTCTTATGAAACACAACCCATCAATATTGATGAAAATGATATTCATGCAATCATGAATATACATGGCATCCGTCATGTTCAACTGTTTGCTACCAAGCCCGGCATTATTAAGGTAAATTCCATGTTGCAGGGAACTATTTTAAAAGGTGTTTATAAAGATTATGATTGGTCGTTTATAGATGAAAACATGATTCAGGGTACGCATCCCGTTTTTAGCGATTCTGCCAAATCCAACCAAATACTCATATCCAAAAAAATCAGCGACATGCTTCAATTAAAAATGGGAGACCCCGTTTACCTGTATTTTATTCAAAATCCGCCCCGCATGAGAAAATTTTTTGTGTGTGGTATTTACGAAACCATGCTCGAAGATTTTGACAACATGTTTGTATTTGTAGATTTACGTCATGTTCAAAAACTCAATGATTGGAAATCAAACCAAATATCAGGCTACGAAATTAATATCCACGATTTTGACTCGCTTGATGCGACAAAACAACAAATATTCTCCATCGTAGGTTCAAAATTTCTTAAAGATGGGACAAAATTAAAAGTCTCTACTATTATAGAACGATATCCATATATTTTTGACTGGATAGGTTTGTTTAATACCAACTTGTGGGTAATTCTTATTCTAATGATGATTGTTTCGGGATTTAATATTATCTCTGGACAATTAATTTTAATTCTGGAACGGGTTAATATGATTGGAATACTCAAAGCTGTTGGATTTCGTGATACTAATATCAGAAGAATATTTATTTATATCAGCAGCATTTATATTTTTCTCGGGCTATTGATTGGCAATATACTTGCCTATGCAGTATATTATTTGCAAAATCACTATCATTTTATACATTTGGACAAAGCATCGTATTACATGGATTACGTTCCCATGCAAATAAATTCGTGGCAAGTAACTTTGCTTAATGGGGCGATTATTTTAATAACACTTATTATTTTATTATTGCCTTCTTCTATTGTTAGCAAAATTCAACCTTCTAAAGCAATTAAATTTGATTGATTATGGAATCTATACGTCAGCAAAAAGTGGCACGTTTGGTGCAGCGAGAACTAAGCGAAATATTTCAGCAAAATGCAAATATGTTTTTTGATGCCATGATTACAGTTACGGTGGTGCGTATGAGCCCCGATTTATCGTTGGCAAAATCGTACCTTAGTATTTATTCTCTTAAAAAAGAAGAACAGGAAATCTTTTCAGTGATAGAAGAAAATAAAAAAAATATTCGTCTCTGGCTTGGGCAACGCATACGGAATAAAATAAAATCTATTCCCGAAATAGCCTTTTTTATTGATGATTCATACGAATACAGCAAACGCATTGAAGAATTATTAAAAAAATAAACATGAATATTCATTTTTTTATAGCACGTCGTTACCTTACTTCACCAAAGACCACTCATCTTATTAATGTAATTTCTTCTATTACAAGCGTCAGTTTTGCTATTGGAACCATGGCTATTATTATCATCATTTCTATTTTTAATGGACTTGAATCGCTCATTATAAAACGTTTCAATTCATTCGACTCGGATTTTAAAGTGGTGCCTGTTGAGCAAAAAGTGTTTAAGGCAGATGCTCCCTTTTTACTAAAAATTAACAGCATTAGTGAAATTGACAAATATGCCTTTACCGTTGAAGAAACAGCACTTATCAAGTATCACGATATTTATCATCCGTTTACCATAAAAGGGGTTGATTTAGCCTATTCCGATATGACAGGACTCGATTCGATGATGACCAATGGGCATTTTAGTCTTTTTTATCAAAATAGACCTGTGGCTGTTATAGGTATGGGCGTGTCGGCATATTTATCGGTAAGTCTGAATTTTGCTGCCCCCCTAAATGTATATGTGCCCAATCGTCTGGCAAATCTGAATTCTGCTCCCGAAAACGCGTTTATTATGAAACCTGTTTATCCTGTAGGCATATACAGTGTTGACCCCGAAATGGACAATTATATTATTGTTCCCATTTCTTTTGCACGCGAACTGCTGAACTATACCAATGAAGCGTCTTCTGTAGAAATAAAATTAAAACCCAGCACCAATGCACATCATGTGGAAGAACTTCTTCAAAAATCATTAGGACCTTCCTTTGATGTTAAAAACCGGTTCGAACAGCATGCACTCATTTATCGTATCATGAAATCAGAAAAAATAATTGTTTTCTTGATACTGCTTTTTATTTTATTGATTGCTTCGTTCAATATTACGGCATCGCTTACCATGCTTATTTTGGAAAAGAAAGAAGATATCAATACACTGCAAAGCATTGGACTATCACAAAAAGGTATTCATCGCATTTTTCAACACGAGGGATGGCTCATTGCTATTGTTGGTACCACTGCTGGATTGATATTAGGACTTGTTTTCTGTTTTCTTCAACATAAGTTTGGTATTATCCCCATGGAAGGTTCTTCACCCGACGCATTTATTGTTCACTCGTATCCAGTAGAAGTACGCCTATTCGATATGCTAGTCATAGTATCGGTTATTTTGGGTATTGGATTTTTGGCATCCCGTTTTCCCGTTCGTTTTATTGCAAAACGATACCTGCCCGACGAACACGAAGGTGCATAAATAACTTATTAGGAGTATTATAAAAAAATGGTGAAATTTTTTTGCAAAAAAAAGCAACCTTTAATACTTTTTTTACGTATTATACCATGTTGCATTCAAAGAGGTTAAAAACCGAATTTGAATGCTTACTTGATATTATACCGATTAAATTTTTTTGAATGCATATCAGTATAAAAATTCAACTAATAATATAACCGCAATGTTCGCTAAGAAGGAGCATAGGTCGCAAAGTATTGATATCTATTTCTTTGCGTTCTTTCTCGTCTCGTCATTGCTGACGAGATACGTGTGGTTTTAAAAAACACAAATTTTAGAAGTTCCCTTAAATAAAATTGTCTCGATTTATCGGTATTTTAGTTATGTATGGTATAGGGAGTCACCGTTTATTTTTTAGGAATAGCAAACGTATCAAGGCTGGCACCATATCCACCCCATACGCCGATGGCACCTCCTTCGATGTTGGTTTTGACCGAAGCGGGTGATGTAAAAGGATTGCCTTCGGTCATAAATTGTTGTTCCAATGAATACCAAAATTCGTAATGTTTGGCATCTATTTGTGCAATTTTTACCACTACGGTTTCACCTCTTTTGTAATAAAAACGTGATACGCCCGATGAATCAAGACCGTTATCGTTGTACAGGCTGTCTTCCAAAGGATTTCTGCCTCTGTATAGTTGGTATTCAGCCGTCTGTCCGTTAAAAAAGCGGTCATCATATACAGAAGGATAGGGATGCAGAAAAACAGGGTCTTTGCCAAGTACTTTAGTAAATCCACGATAATAATTTCCAAGCGTATCGGGGTCTTTTAAATAAATCCATATATAACCCAGCGTATCTTGCCCTATATCGGGTTTAAATACAAGACTGTCTAATGGAACTGGTTGTGGTATGGTTGTATTGGCCGTATAAACTTTCCCATTAGTTTCTATTCGCAACCAGTATCGTTTTCCAATCTGTCCTTTGATGATGCTACCAACATATTTCAAAAAGGGAAATGTAAAAGGGTCTATGGTGAGATGAAGCGTATCTACCAAAACACCGTCGGTTACAATAATGCGTGCATTTTTATCAATCATATTCATAGCAACCGATGAATCAAAGGGGGCAAAATAGGCGGCTGTTTTTGTTACAAATACCCATGCATATTGACCTTCTTCAATGGCTCCTTCAATCACTGTTTTAGAATCAACCACAGGCAAATCAACTGTAATTTCCTTTTCACATCCGATTATCATCAAAAATAAACATAAAATAAAAAATAATTTCTTCATCCGCTAAAAATTAAAGTTATACGTAATGGAAGGCATAATCGAGAATAGTGAAACTTGTTTTGCTGTAGTGTTTATTTGATATTTTGATAAATCAATTGTGGTATCTAAGTATATAAAATAGGGATTCATGCGATTATAAACATTATAAACGGAAAAGTTTAGTGATGAGTTCCATTTTTTATTCTTATTGGGGAAATTGTATGTAACCGAAATATCTGCTCTATGGTATGGTACCATTCTGTATGAATTTCGTTCACCGTATTCACTCACAATTCTGCCTTCGATAAAATAACGTGAAATAGGCAGTGTAGTAGCATCGCCGGTAGCATATACAAAAACAAAACCCATATTCCATTGGTTGTTAAGATTGTAAGTAAGAACAAACGATAAATCGTGTCGGCGGTCGTATTTTGCAGGGTATTCCTTTCCGTTATTGATATCGGGAAACAGTCTCGTTGTTTTAGACAACGTGTAACCTATCCACCCGGTAAGTTTTCCCACACGGCGTTTAATAAAAAGTTCTGCTCCATACGACTTGCCTGTTCCAAAAGTAAAATTATTGTCCGGATTATTAGCCATATCGTCTTCACTGGTCATGCCTTCCATGTAGTCAATGAGGTGTTTCATACTTTTATAATACAATTCCAGTGAAGTTTCATATTCATCGTTGTGAAAATTTTTAAATAATCCTAATGAATATTGAACAGCAAATTGTGGTTTTATTTTATCAGAACTTGGAATCCATACATCTGTGGGAAGAGTGGAAGAAGACATGCTTGCCAGTTGAATATACTGATAATTTTGTGTGTAGGAGGCTTTTAAGGAAGTAGTTTTATTTATGGAAAACCGTAGCGATAATCTTGGTTCTATATTGGAGTAGGTAGCCACTGGTTTAAACGATTTATATGTAATGGTGTCCATGGCACGTCGCTGGTCGTCCAGAACATAGCGTGTAAAAGGTCCGATTTGTTGAAAAAAGGTTGGACGCAGCCCTACCGACACTTTCAGTTTTTCGGAAAGGTCAATTTCATCGTTAACATAAATGGCTATATCGTGATTATAATAATGAATTATTTTTCCTGTATCAAAAGAGGTATTACCAATTCTTGCAGTAGCACTGCTGGGTTCAAAATCATGAAAAATATATTGTGCTCCAAATTTAATGGTATGAAGTACGTTAGGCAAAAAAGTATAATCAATAAACAGACTGTAGTCCTTAACGCCCGAGTACAGTTTAAACTCATAATCTTGTTGTTCAGCACCACAAGTGAAATTATAGTTGCTGTAAGTTGCGGTTAAATTCTGAAATAGTTTCTGATTATATATGTGATTCCATCGGGCAGAAATGGTAGTATTTCCCCATGGAAAACGCATATTAAATCCATCATTATCGTTTTTATATAAAAACACATCTTTTCCAAAATAGGAACTTAAAAACAGCCTGTTATTTTCGGATAATCGGTAATTAATTTTAGCATTGAGGTCATAAAAATAATAACCGGTACCTTTTAAATTTCCTTTAATAAAAGGTTTTGTAACTATATCCACATAAGTTCTTCTACCGGAAATAATAAAGGAAGAAGTATCTTTCTTAATAGGTCCTTGAAGAGTTAATCGTGAAGCAATAATACCTATACCGCCATCTACATGAAAGGACTGATTGTTGCCTTCTTTCATGGATATATCCAAAACCGATGAAAGTCTGCCGCCATAATTGGCAGGCATTCCACCTTTCACCATGTTAACATCTTTAATAGCATCGGCATTAAAAACAGAAAAAAAACCAAATAAATGTCCCGAATTATATACAATAGCATTATCCAGTAAAATCAAATTCTGGTCTGGACCACCACCTCTAACATAAAAGCCATTGTTCCCTTCGCCACCCGATTGAACACCCGGTAGTAACTGTATTGATTTTAACACATCTACTTCACCCATAAAGGCAGGTATTTCCTTTATTACTTCTACCGGAAGTTTGTAAGTACTCACATCTATACTTTCCACGTTTTTATTGCTTCGTTCACCAGTAACCACTACTTCTGATGCCTGAATAACATTCTCTTCTATAAGAAAGTTAACTTTGGTATCCTTATCCAGTGTGATTTTTTTAGAAATATCGGCATATCCAACATACGAAACCTTGCATGTATAATTTCCCTTGGGCAACGTTATAGAAAAAAAACCATAATTATTGGTAACGGTTCCTTTGTTTATTTCTTCTATAAACACGTTTGCAGAAGGCATATCTTCACCCGTTTTTTTATCTCTTACATAACCGCTAATAGTATATTTTTGACCTGCAAGCCATGAACTTAGTAAAACAAAAAATAGAAGAAAAATGCTTCTTTTGTCAATATGATATATAGTCATGCACTAATCGTTCATTTAAAAATTTTCAACGCTCAAAGATAAGTATTACAAATTAGTTTGCAAATAGAAAACCGTTGAAAGTATAAAGTATTTCGTTAATAAAATTTTATTCATTGTTCATTGAAGAAAAATCATGTATATTTGTAACCAGATTTTGTTTTGGAGATTGGCTAGCGCATCCCGACATGAAGTCGGGAGTGTTGGAAGTTCGTTAAGGTTCTTTTTTATATAGTAATAATATCGGGGTGTGGTCTCGTTATAAGTAACGAGATTGGTTAGCGCATCCCGACATGAAGTCGGGAGTGCCGGAAGTTTGTAAAGGTTCTTTTTTATATAGTAATAATATCGGGGTGTGGTCTCGTTATAAGTAACG
>CAYSIN010000105.1:0-8961 GCA_964431135.1 uncultured Bacteroidales bacterium | reverse complement strand
ATTGTTTGCTACAAAAGTACATAAAATTTTTGAATTATACATAGTCCCTGCACTTGCAATTGTTAAGCGATAGTATCACTTGTAAGTAAATAGTCATCCCTTAAAAAGTACCTATCCTTTTAAATATGAATTATATAATGTCGTTTTTATATGAAAACTTTTTTTAAAAAAATTTGGTGGAATGAAAAAAAAGTTATACCTTTGTGTAAGTGTAAATTTATATACGGAGTTACAAAATGAACTATTTGAGACACATATTCAATATTGCTCACATGAACAGCATTTATCAAAACAACTCCACGGTGGATAATGAAAATATAAACGTAATTGTAAGTTTATACAGATGTTAGCAACCAGCGTATGGACTAAAGACATTCATGAAAATCGACTTATATGATGAAAATATTTCCAATCAATTTTTTATTTATTCTATCTGTCCATTTTAGTTATTGTCAATCAATTTCTTTAATTTCTTCAACAGGCTTTACAGACAATAGATTATATGAGAGACCACTTACATTTGGTTTATGTTATTCTTATGACTTCAAAAAAATAAGTTTATCTGGAGAATTTCAATATAATAATTTTAAAGCTTCGTCAGAAAAATTATTTGAAATTGACATGGTAGACCAAATGCAGGTTTTATGCAATGTTACGGTAAAAACAAAGGTTTATGCTTTTAATGCATCATTAGCATTTATTTTACGAAATAATGAATATGTTGCAATCTATTTAGGCCCTAATATTGGAATTATGACTTTTGATGGATTAGAAAGAAAATATTACTATGATTACCCTGGAAATTTATCAGGTAAAGCTTTTGAATACAAACTTGACAACAATTTAAAATATAATGTTGGAATAAATTTTCAGACTGAAATTAAAAAAATTGTTTTTGAGAAATTGTCTATTATGCTTGACTTTAATCCAAAATGGATATATTTACATAAGCGTATGGACTATGGATCAAACGGAATTGGCCCATCGTCACTTTTAATGACTAGTTTTGGAATTGGACTTAGATATAAAATTAAAAAATAACGCCGAGTTGCTAACACACAGTTAAAATTTAGCAGGCTGTTATGGACAAATTGACAAGTATAACAATATTCAATCATTTTAGCGGTTTGACAATCACTGCAAGTAAAAGCCTGCCAAATTCAACCGCCAACCGTTAGCAAACCCTATCTCGTCCTCGTTTATAACGAGGATGTAAACCTATCCCGTCTTATTCTCTAACGAAGACGAAGTATGGACTGCATGATATTCATTTAATCATGCAGGGTTCTTTTTTGCAGAAAAAAAGAACAGTACAAGAAAGATGAAAAGACTAAAATGACTTTTTAAGGAGCAACCATATAAATTTAGGTTTACAGGGTTATTCAATTTTCTTTGAATTTTTTACTTTTTCGTTGAGCAGTGCATAGTTCAAAACATCTAAAATGGTTTTAACATAAATAAATGTTAATCCTTTAATATATACCGATGGAATTTCTTCAACATGTTTGCGATTTTCTTCGGACAATATGATTTCATTAATATTGGCTCGTTTGGCAGCCAGTATTTTTTCTTTAATACCGCCTACAGGAAGCACTTTTCCGCGTAAGGTAATTTCGCCTGTCATAGCAAGATGTGGACGCACCTTGCGTTGTGTAAAGGCAGATGCTATAGACGTTACCATGGTGATTCCTGCCGATGGACCATCTTTGGGAATAGCACCTTCGGGGACATGAAGATGAACATTCCATTTTTCAAAAACTTTAGGATTGATTTGCAAATAGTCCGCATTGGCTTTTACATATTCCAATGCAATGATGGCTGATTCTTTCATCACATCACCCAGATTTCCGGTAATGGTTAAATTTCCCTTGCCTTTACTTAAACTTGTTTCAACAAACAAAATTTCACCCCCAACGGCAGTCCATGCCAAACCTGTTACTACACCAGCAAATTCATTGCCTTCGTATTCATCTTTTTCAAAATCGGGTGGTCCTAAAATGGTGTGAATATCTTCATGCGTAAGCACTTTATAATACGGTTCGCGTAAGGCTATTTTTTTTGCAATATGACGAATTACTTTAGCAATGGTACGTTCCAGATTTCGCACCCCTGATTCTCGTGTATATTCCTGAATAATTTGTTCTATAATAGCATCCGTAAACTTTATTTGTGAAGTTTTGATACCATGTTCGTGAAGTTGTTTTGGAATAAGATGTTGTTGGGCGATGTTAATTTTTTCTTCGGTTATATAACCGCTTACTTCAATCATTTCCATGCGGTCCCTAAGTGCAGGGCTTATGGTATTGGTTTGATTGGCAGTAGCAATAAAAAGAACTTTGGAAAGGTCGTAATCTATGTCGAGAAAATTATCGTGGAACGTATTGTTTTGTTCGGGGTCAAGCACTTCGAGAAGAGCCGCTGCTGGGTCGCCTCTAAAATCGGTACCCACCTTGTCCACTTCATCAAGTACAAATACTGGATTGGACGAATTGGCTTTTTTCAAACCGTAAAGAATACGTCCGGGCATGGCACCAATATATGTTTTACGATGACCGCGTATTTCGGCTTCATCATGCAATCCACCCAGCGATACTCTTACATATTTGCGTTCTAATGCACGTGCTATTGATTTTCCCAATGATGTTTTTCCTACACCTGGAGGTCCATATAAACAAATTATGGGAGCCTTTAAATCACCTTTTAATTTTAAAATAGCCAGATGTTCTAATATTCTATCTTTCACTTTTTCCAGTCCAAAATGGTCTTCATCCAATATTTTCTGTGCTTTTTTCAGGTCAAAATTATCTTTGGTATATTCATTCCATGGCAGTTCCAAAATAAGTTGTAAATAATTTAACTGTACAGAATATTCTGCTGCCGATGGATTCATGCGTTCAAATTTTTCCAGTTCCTTATAAAAAATTTCACCTATTTCCTTACTCCATTTTTTCTTTTTTGCTTTTTTTCGAAGGTCCTGAATTTCCTGTTCAAACGGATTGCCTCCCAATTCTTCCTGAATAGTTTTCATTTGTTGCTGAAGCAAAAATTCCTTTTGTTGACGGTCTATATCAAATTTTACCTTTTGCTGGATATCGTATTTCAGTTCGAGCAACTGAACTTCTTGTACCAGTTTTTCATATAAACGCATACCACGTTCTTTCAAATCGTTTATTTCGAGCAACTGTTGTTTGTCTTCTAGTTTAATATCGCTGCTGGAACAAATAAAATTGATAAGAAAATAGGCATTCTCAATATTACGAATGGCAAAAGACGCTTCCGATGGAATATTATTAGATAATTTTATTATTTTTAAAGTTAAGTCTTTTAAGGAAGATAACAATGCATCATACTCTTTATCGTTGGTTTCGGGTTTTGTTTCCAGCAATGGTTTTACTTTGGCAGTATAATATGATTCAGTGTTTAAAAATTCTTCAATTACAAAACGTCCTTTTCCTTGTAAAATAACAGTAGTAGTATTATCAGGCATTTCGAGCGTTTTAATTATTTGTGCATACGTACCAATCGTATAAAGTTGTTCAGTTTTTGGGTCTTCGTGTTTTGGATTTTTTTGCGTCAGCGTGCCCAGTATTTTATTGGAAGTACTCACTTCTTCAATAAGTTTTAACGATTTGTTTCTGCCAATAGTAACCGGAATAACTACCCCCGGAAATAAAACCGTATTGCGAAGCGGTAATATTGGCAGTTTTTCAAAATCTTCCATTTTTTGATTATTGTCCAAATCAGATTCATCGGCAATAATAGGAATGTATTCCGCATCTTCAACAGGTTGAAATCTATATTTTTCAAAAAAATTTATATCATTCATACATAAAATTCCTTTTAAATTAGTTGTGTTTTTATCAAATAGGCGTTATTTCAATAATAGTGCCAAATATTTCATCATACCTTTGGTGAATATTCATAAATCCATTGCAACACATCTCTTTCATCTTTGCTTAGTTCCATATTTCTGCGTTGCATAACGCGTTGTGCTGTTTCTATTGCTTTTTCAAACTGATACCGTGTATATCCCTGTGCACCACCCCATGAAAATGAGGGTACAAAATTGCGATGGAATCCATCACCAAAAAGATTGCATGATACACCTATTACTGTTCCAGTATTGAACATGGTATTAATGCCGCATTTGGAATGATCGCCCATAACAAGCCCTGCAAACTGTAAGCCTGTGGACACAAAACGCTGTTTCGGATAATTCCACATTTTTACTTCGGCATAATTGTTTTTAAGATTGGAGTTGTTGGTATCGGCTCCCAAGTTACACCATTCGCCTATGATGCTATTCCCAAGAAACCCGTCGTGTGCCTTATTGCTGTATCCAAATACGACTGAATTATTTATTTCACCACCTACTTTTGAATAAGGTCCTATGGTAGTCGCTCCATAAATTTTGGCTGACATTTTTACAGTAGAATGTTTACATAAAGCAAAAGGTCCACGAATAACGCTGCCTTCCATTACTTCAGATTGTTCTCCTATGTAAATAGGTCCATTAGTTGTATTAAAAACACAGCATTCTGCATAAGCATCTTTTTCAATAAATACAAGTTTTGGATCCCCAACTATGCGGTTGGATGGCGACAATGGCTCTGACTTTCTGCCCATAGTGAGTAATTCAAAATCTTGACGTATTGCTTTATCGTTATATGAAAATATGTCACAAAAATGGGTTATCCAAAATGGCTCTAAGGCATATTCTTTTTCTACAGGGTTCCATTTTTTTTGGATGAATAAATTAAATTGTTGGTCGGTAAATCTACCGGCTAAAAAAATGTTTTGATAAAAATATGCTTCGCCCGTTTCGAGCGTCAATAATTGGCTGACTGTATTTTTATCAGGGACTAAGGCACTATTCACCACCAAGTTGTCTTCAGACAAATGCAAGGGGTAAATTTTTTGGAGATGTTTGCGTGTATAAAATGAAACAGCACCACTGGTATATTTTTCCCATTTTTCGGATAATGTCAGTATGCCTATTCTTATTTTGGCTACTGGACGGGTAAATGTCAATGGCAATAACTCATCCCAACGGTCGGTATCAAAAAGAACAATTTGCATTTTTTGGACAAAAATACAAGAAAATAAAATAATAAAGAATGAACCCTGTTAATTTACAAATTCATATTTAGTTATTATTTACTATAACGGTTTTAATAATGGTTTATTCAGGTTGCAATAAAAAAAATTATAGAAAAAAGGTTCTGTATTTTTATACCAAATCGCTAACAAAAGAATGAAATGAATTTTGTCCCGTCAAACTCTAATCTCGTCAATAATGACGAGACGGGATGCCGACAGACTAACAGTTTTAAAACAAAAGCGAAGCGAATTGTTTTAATGAATTTGTTAGCAAGTCGGTATTATTTGGTCAATGATGGCAAGATAATTTTTTTTATTTGCAAAATAATCAGAATATAAAAATTTTAATTATCTTTGTGCCCACAAAATTAAAATAATGTCTAACCTATTAAAGTAATTATTGATGGCAAAAAAAGAAAAAGTTCAAGAAAATGAAGAACAAACATTGACGAATTTGTCCAGTTTGAAAAACCAAAGTTTGCTGGATGAAATTAAGTCAGATGAGTTGATGACACCCAAAACCGAAACAAGCGAAGAATTTCATCGAGATGATGTAGAACCGATTGTTATTAAAAAAGCCCATGACGATTTGGAAAATTTTGATTGGGATGTGATTGGTAAAAAAGATTCGGTGTATAAATCGGATGAAAAAAAGAAACTAGAAGATATTTATTCTAAAACCTTATCACCTATCATAGAAAATGAAATAATAGAAGGTACTGTTGTTTCTATGAACAAACGTGAAGTAGTGGTGAATATTGGTTACAAATCCGAAGGCGTTATCAGTTTAAACGAATTTCGCTACAATCCCGATTTAAAAATTGGAGATAAAGTAGAAGTGTTGGTTGAAACGCAGGAAGACCCCAATGGACAATTGATTTTATCTCATAAAAAAGCACGTGCTCTTAAATCGTGGGATAGAGTTAACGAAGCATTCAACAACGATGAGATTATTAAAGGCTTTATTAAATGTAGAACCAAAGGCGGTATGATAGTCGATGTATTTGGTATCGAAGCCTTTTTGCCCGGGTCTCAAATTGATGTTAAGCCCATTCGCGATTATGATATGTTTGTTAATAAAACCATGGAATTTAAAATCGTTAAGATTAACCATGAATTTAAAAATGTAGTTGTATCGCACAAGGCACTTATTGAAGAAGAACTGGAAGCACAAAAACGTGATATTATTGCCAAACTTGAAAAAGGTCAGGTATTGGAAGGTACCGTAAAAAATATCACCTCTTATGGTGTATTTATTGATTTGGGTGGCATAGATGGTTTAATTCATATTACCGATTTAAGTTGGGGACGCATTAACCATCCCACCGAAATTGTACAATTAGACCAAAAAATCAATGTTGTTATTTTAGATTTTGACGATGACAAAAAACGCATTGCACTTGGCTTAAAACAATTAACTCCTCATCCTTGGGAATCGCTTGACCCGAATCTTAAAGTGGGCGATAAAGTTAAAGGGAAAATTGTTGTTCTTGCCGACTATGGTGCCTTTATAGAAATTGCTCCCGGCGTAGAAGGACTGATACACGTTTCGGAAATGTCATGGTCTCAACATTTACGCAGCGCCCAGGATTTTTTTAAAGTGGGTGATGAAGTAGAAGCTGTTATTCTGACTTTGGACCGCGAAGAACGCAAAATGTCACTCGGCATTAAACAACTCAAACCAGACCCATGGACAGAGATTGAAAACAAATATCCTGTAAATAGCAAGCACAAGGGTATTGTTCGCAATTTTACCAACTTTGGCGTTTTTGTTGAACTTGAAGAAGGCATAGACGGGCTGGTTCATATCAGCGACCTGTCTTGGACCAAGAAAATAAAACATCCAGCCGAATTTTGCAACATTGGCGATGAACTGGAAGTTATTATTCTTGAAATTGATAAGGAAAACAGACGACTCAGTTTGGGACACAAACAAATTGAAGAAAATCCGTGGGATGTTTTTGAAACCTTGTTTACACCCAATTCCATTCACGAAGGCACTATTATTTCTATTACCGATAAAAATGCCACCATTGCACTGCCTTATGGTGTTGAAGGAATTGCTACACTCAAAAATCTGGTAAAAGAAGACGGTTCAATGTTAAAAGTAGATGATAAGGCTGAATTTATGGTTTCCGAATTTTTAAAAGAAAATAAAAAAATAATCGTTTCTCATACGCGTACTTATGAAGATGCCAATAAAGCAGAAAAAACAACCAAGAAAAAATCAATCAAAAAAGAGAAAAAAGAAACAACAACCAAAATTGAAAAAACAACCATTGGTGATGTGGTAGATATGGCAGGCATAAAAGACCAGTTAGAAGAGAAAAAGGGAAAAATTAAAAATGAAGAAAAGGTAGAAGAAAAGATAGAAGAAAAAGAATCAGAGGAAGAAAATAAATCTGAATAAAAAAATATAATTAAAAAAAATATATTACTTTTACCGCATGGAATTTAATATAGAAAAAAAGGAAAATTACACCTTAGTAAAGGTAATGGTCGAGAAACTCGATACCCACATCGCACCCTCGTTAAAATCTGAATTGGTGCTGATTGCGGGTAATGGAGAAAAGAATATTATTCTTGATTTGAGTAATTGCCGCTATTGTGATTCAAGTGGACTTAGCGCCATACTGGTTGCAAACCGCTTATGCAAAAATGCCAACGGTACGTTTGTGCTTACAGGTCTGCAACCTGCTGTTGACCGTTTAATCACCATTTCGCAACTGGATACAGTGCTCAATATAGCACAAAATCCAGACAAGGCAATAGACTTCCTTAATAAAGATGAATAATTATTCATATTGACGCCATTTACACTTACTATTTTAGGAACAAGTTCGGCTGTACCTACGTCGAGTAGATATACAAGTGCTCACATATTAAATATAAGTGAGCACTTTTTTTTATTCGACTGCGGCGAATCTACTCAAATCAGATTGCGTCAGTTGAAAATTCCCTTTTCGCGTATCAATCATATTTTTATTTCTCATCTTCACGGCGACCATTATTTTGGATTGTTTGGGTTAATCTCTTCGTTTCAACTATTTCACCGTACCAACGATTTACATATATATGCTCATCAAGGGTTGAGGCAAATCATTCAAACCGTATTAGCCCCTAATGATACCATGACTTTTACTATTGTTTATCATGATTTGCCTGATAACTTTATGTGCGTGTACGAAGATAAAAATGCATCATACTTCGCCTTTCCATTGAAACATCGCATTCCTACCTGTGGGTTCCTTGTTGTAGAAAAACCCAGACCACGCAATATTATAAAAGACAAAATTAACGAATATCAACTTTCTGTAAAGGATATTATACGTATTAAAAATGGAGAAGATTATACTACTCCCGAAGGTAAGCAAATTTCAAATGCCGAGTTGACACTGCCTTCACCACACGCCCGTTCGTATGCTTATTGCAGCGATACCGTTTATGACGAAAAAATAATTCCGTATATTCACAATGTAGATTTACTTTATCATGATGCTACTTTTTTGGACGAACTAAAAAGTTATGCTACTATCTCGGGACATTCAACAGCAAAGGATGCTGCTACCATTGCTCGCCTTGCCCATGCAAAGCAATTGATGCTGGGACATTATTCCGTACGTTATAAAGATTTATCTCCCCTGCTTGAAGAAGCAAAAACTGTTTTTCCCAATACTATTCTTGCCTACGAAGGATTAACCCTTGAACTTTGACATAATTTATACCGACTTGCTAACAGGTTCATTAAAACAATATGCTTCGCTTTTGTTTTTAAAACGGTTAGTCTGTTGGCATCTCGTCATTGCTGACGGGACAAAATTCATTTCATTCTTTTGTTAGCGGTTTGGTATTATTTGTCAT
>CAYSIN010000104.1:0-9011 GCA_964431135.1 uncultured Bacteroidales bacterium | reverse complement strand
ACAGAGACTTAGAAAACACATTAGATACAAGATACGAAGAAGGAATAAAAGAAGGAATAAAAGAAGGGATAAAAGAAGGGATAAAAGAAGAAAAGATACAAACCGTAATCAATGGATTAAAGGAAGGACTATCCATAGAAATAATATCAAAACTAACGGGAGTAAGCGAAAAACAGATTGAAGAAATTAGAATAAAATGGAGCAACAACCTATAACACGGTGCAAGTTTCATGCTGCAAGTATTGATAATGCTAAGCCTTCGGCTATGCGCAGATTAATTTTGTATGCAGCACAAAAAAACAACCCCGATACCGTTACTATTTTTATAAAAAATATGAATAATGTATAAAATTATAATAAAAACAAATGCTTTATGAAAAAACTTTTATTTATCAGTGTGTTAATTTTTATCCAGTTCCAATTTTATGGACAGGAATGGAAAAACATTTTAGCCGATGACCTTTTAATTCGTCAAAAGGTTAAAGATGACCCATCGCTTATTGACAAGTATCAAGCGTACGAAAAGAAATTCAAGTTGCTGGTTGACCAGTGTGCATTACAAAACTGGATGTCAAAAACCGATACTCTTATCAACGGAAAAAGAATTATTCCAGTGGTAGTACACATTATTCATAATTATGGAGCAGAAAACATCACTGACGCACAGGTTATAGATGCCATTAACAAAATGAATATAGATTATTTAAAACTCAATGCAGATACAGCACAAACATACCCGCTATTCAAATCACGTGCAGCCAATTGTGCTATTGAATTTCGCTTGGCAAAATTAGATTCTAACGGAAACTGTACTAATGGTATTGACCATATTTACGACCCTCAAACCAATTGGGCATATTTTAGTACGATGAAGCAATATCACTGGCCTACAGATAAATATATGAATGTGTTTGCTGTTAATTTTATTTATCCTTCTGGAATGTCGTTACCGGATGGTGCTTTTATTGGTGGAATGAGTCCCTTTCCGCCAGACAATACCCTTTCGCAAGCCCTCACGGGTGGTGACCCCGATATAGATGGCGTTTTGATACGTCAAGATTGTATGGGAGCAATTGGTACAGCAGAAAATGTGGGGGGAATGGGTATTAATATGTTGAATCGTACATTTACACACGAGACGGGACATTACTTCAATTTATATCATCCTTTTCAATCATTATACGCTGCTTTGGGAATAGACGGCTGTGGAAATATTATCTTTAGTGCAGGTGACGAGGTTGATGACACGCCTCCCGTAGCCGCAGCAACACAAAACACCAGTTTGACTTGTTTTACACCCGGCAGTATTAATTCATGTACCAACGACAATCCCGATGAACCCGATATGATTGAAAATTATATGGATTATCAATGGGGATATTGCAATAATATTTTTACGAATGGACAAAAAGCACGCATGGACGCCACGTTAACAGGGTATCGCCATAATTTATGGTCTAAAGAAAATTTAATTGCTACAGGTGTGTTAGATACCGCTTTTCATCCCTTATGTACTCCTATTGCTGATTTTCACGCTTCCAATACTACAGTTTGTGTAGGTAGTACGGTTTCTTTTTATGATAATTCGTATAATGGAACGGTGGATACCTACCAATGGGATTTTCCCGGCGGCACGCCTTCCACTTCAAATGTTGCAGCACCCGTTATTACTTATAATACAGCAGGCATTTACCCAGCAACGATTACAGTGAGCAATACTACTGGTACAGATACAAAAACTATGATTAACTATATCAAGGTAATAGACCCTTCTACCAATCTTTATGCTCCAATGTCGGAAGGTTTTGAGAATGGATTAAATTCTGAATGGTATGTTACTAATGATATTGGAAATGGCTGGGTTATTTCTGATACGGCGTCTGCTACTGGTGCTAAAAGCATTAGAATACTTAATTTTACAGGGAACCAGCCTGCAAGTATCGATGCCTTTGTTAGCAATGGATTAAATCTTACATCCCTGTCAACTTCGGTGGCACTTAAACTTAAATTCAAATATGCATACGCTGGAAAAATAAATCCAGGAACAATATTAACTGCCGCCGATACAGTTTACGACAAACTTAGAGTAATGGTTTCAACCAATTGCGGGAAAACATGGGTACAACGCTGGATTAAATCCAATGCCAATTTACAAACAACAACCCCCACCAGTAGCAGTTTTAAACCGTTATCAACGGAATGGAAAGCAGATTCTATCAACATTCATATTTATCTAACGCAACATCAAACCAACTTTCAATTCAAATTTGAATTTATTCCCAATGGTGGAAATAATGTTTATGTAGATGATATTAATATTGACAACGGTGCCTATGTCAATATGAATGAATATGCCCTTGACCTGCTTGATGTGAAACTTTACCCCAATCCTATGAATCAATCTACTACTCTTTATTTTAATCTTCCTGAATCAAACTACACCCGAATAGATGTTTATGATATGCTGGGTCATGAAGTAATGAATTTGGAAAACAGTACATTAAATGCTGGCACTCACTATTACTATCTTTCTAAAAATGATTTCTCTTCCAATGGCTGTTATTTTATTCGTATCACTGCGGGTGAATTTTCATTTGTTCAGCAATTAATGGTAGAATAATACTTAATGAGCACTTTTAAAAATTCAAATAATAATATAACTGCCAAGTTCGCAAAGTATGGATATCTATTTCTTTGCGCTCTTTGCGAAAAATCTTAGCGTTCTTTGCGGTTTTAAAAAATACAAATATTAGAAGTTACCGAATATGAATGCTTTTACCAATTAAATATTTTTGAATGCGTATCGGTATAAATCATTTTTTTGTTAGCGGTTTGGTAGTAAATGCATACTTTCAATTCAGACCTGTCGGGTTTTTAGCGTTATCGTATAATAATACATTTTGTTTTGTTCACAAAAAGCAGTATGTTTGCATTGAATTTGAGTTGAACCTGAGATGATTTGCATAGTAAAACATTATTACGTAAATAGAATAAACTATTTTCTAAAAGTGTGTTTTATTATATGGGTGTTTAGTAATAATGCACTCTATTCTCAGGAAAAGTATTATATCAAAGGAATTGTTACAAGTCAAAAAGAAGAAAAACCTTTGCCAGATGTCAATATCCGAATAAAAAATTCACCGTATGGCAACAATACCGATGCTTCAGGTAAATTTGAATTTTCTTTTCCTTCCAATTATTTAAAAGACACCTTATTATTAACATGCGTGGGTTATAAGCAATTATTGGTTTCGTTAGACAGCATTAATCTTAAACAGACACAGCGTTTTGAATTGCAGGATTCGCTTATTCTTCTTAACGAAATTGTAGCAATAGCATATGACTATATTGATGCGTTGAAATGGAAGACAAAAAACGACCAGAACAGTCGTCTTTATCTTACCTTTGCTACGCGTGAATTGCAAAATGCTGCCAATTTTGTAAGTATTTTGAAAGAAAATTTTGGCAAAGATTATAAAGTCAAAAGCAATTTTATCCGCTGGAAAAAAATAAAAATACCCGAAGTAAGCGACAAGGCAACGTTTATTGTATCGTGGTTTCGTTGCCCATACTGCCCCGACGCAGAAAATATTACAGTTACGATTGATGTAATGGATAATAAAAATAAAAGCCTCGTTGAAAATACAGCCTATCAAAAAAAAATAATAAAATATTATCAAAACCTGCTCGACAAAACCTTTGCTCAGGGTGTAGATTACCGACAATTGGAATCACGCGATTCAATTTATTATATGAAAAAAGCAACCGAACCCTATACAGGTCAGTGTTACGGATATTATGAGAATGGACAAAAGGGACTGCGAGGCAGTTATACCAATGGTATTAAAAACGGCGTTTGGGAATACTGGTACAGCAACGGTCAAAAAAAAGTGGAAGGAAAATACAAAATGGGTGTCAAGGTTGGTCAATGGGTATATTGGTATCCCAGCGGACAGGTTCGTATAAAAGCCAACTATGTAGATAACGAAATGGATGGCACCAATTACTGGTTTTATGAAAATGGACAAAAAAAGAAGGAAGCCATTTTTAGAAAAGGAGTGTATTTTGAAAAAACAGAATGGGACGAAAAAGGAAACGTTATTGAAATCAGGAATTTTTTGAAATAAAAAAGGCCCTATAGTTCAATGGATAGAACGGAAGTTTCCTAAACTTTAAATCCAGGTTCGATTCCTGGTGGGGCTACCAAATAACGATAAGATTTAAGGAGGAACAGAAGTTTGAATGTTGCTGTGCGGGGGTTATTCATCTTCTGGTGTAAAAAACATGTTGAACCGTTTGGTTATTTCTTTTTTTGTGGTGTTAATATTATCTTTCTCCTGGGAAAAATTTTTTTTCATGCGTTTGTGTGTTAATTGAAAATTATCATGTATATTTGCATGTAAATATAAATCAAAATCATAAACAACAAACAGGGGCTTGTAACCCGAATAAAAAAGGTTCTTTCTTTAAAAAAATATAAGCAGCGTTAGCTATTATTCTGTCTTAGAAAACTGGTAATTTTAAGAGGAACTGAATAATAAGATAAACGCTCACATCATGGCGTGGGCTTTACTTATTTGTTCCTCGGGTATTCCAGTACCTCTAAGACGAATATAGTTATGTCCCACGCTACTTATTTAAAAAAATTTGTTTGATGCTTGAGGGACAGAGGCAAAAAAAATTTTATGTTTATGAAAAAACTAATTTTTATTTCTTTGTTTATGTGTGCTATAATGGCACAGGCACAAATTAAAGTAATCAGCGGCGGGAATGTAGGTATAAATTCAACAACACCACTTTCACAATTTCAGATTTTCGATAATTATACTAAACTTGCTTTTGGCTCGGCTACTGCATTTACCGATGGTACAGGTTATATGGGTTTTAATGCGGTACGCCAGTCAAATGGATATTGGCTTTCTGCAAACAACGGAACCAAAAACGGCGGATTCGTTATGTTTAGCGACCTGAATGGTTCACTATGTTTTACTCCTATTGCAAATACCGGGAGTAGTAATAATGTATATGCCGATTCTTATGTCAGCAACAATGTTCGTGTTAAGTTTGGAACGTCGTGTTTTCTCTGTGTAGGCGCAAGTTCTCCATCAAGCAGTTGTACCGAATATTTTAAAGGATGGAAAACCATACACGAAAATACTTTATCCTACAGGGGAACATTCAATATAGATTTATCGAATAATGACCCGAGAATTTTTAATACATATTCTTCATACGCAATGGTGTTGTATAATCCAAATACCGGAAATTATGAAGATATTGAAGCGCGTAATTTTATCCAATCAAGCGATGCCAGTTTAAAAACCAACGTGGCAACCATAACCAACAGCCTTCAAAAAGTATTACAATTAAGAGGTGTTTCCTTTAACTGGGTAAACGAACCACAATCAAATATGAAATCTTATGGCTTTTTAGCACAGGAAGTGGAACAGGTTATTCCTGATATTGTGTTTACAAATGACACATCTCATTTAAAAACAATGAATTATATAGGGATAATTCCTTATTTAGTTGAAGCCATTAAAACACAGCAGCAAACCATTACCACACAGGGAACACGTATAAACACACTGGAAACAGATCTTGCCAATTGCTGCAATACCGGTAGTATTAAAAATATGCAAATACCAAATAATTCAAATCCTAATCAAAACTCCAAAAACAGAACTGCATACCTTATGCAAAACACTCCAAACCCCTTTAACACAAAAACCACCATACGTTATTACATTCCTGAAAATATAACTTCGGCAAACCTCATGATTTTTGACATGCAGGGAAAACTTATAAAAACATACATGGTGAACAGTAAAAAAGAAGGCTTTACCGAAATTAACGGAGGCGAGATGCAACCCGGCATGTATATGTATAGTCTTATTATAGACGGCAAAGAAATTGATACCAAACGTATGATATTAACCGAATAATGCATACAACTATGAAACGAGCATATTTTATTATTATAAATTGCTTTATCTTTGTTTGTATGCTTATAAGTACAAACATAAAGGCGCAATTGCCCAATAATGACCCTACATGGCAGGTAAAATTCAGTGATGAATTTAACAATTCTGTTCCATTAGATAGTAATTGGTTTAGCCAGAATTCATGGTTGCAAACAACATATATTATAACCTGTGATTTTAACCATGATAGTCTTCCTGATAGTGTTCATACATCATATAATAGTTATCGTACAGATAGTTTCAAAAATTGTCAGGTAGATAGCGGAATATTAAATATTATGTCAAAGCATGAAAATTATGTTGGTAAATGTTGGGATAACTGGTATTGGGGATATTGCTATAATCCGAATATTTATCAATTATGTGCTATAGATACTTTTCCTACATTTAATTACACCACAGGTATGCTTCGTTCCAAGCATCTTTATCGTTTTGGCTATTTCGAAATCAAATGTCAATTGCCTGTTCCTCAGGAGGCTCATCAAACTCAAGGTATCGGACCGAATTTCTGGATGTGGGGGGCAGGTTGCAATACTGCAACATATAGCGAAATTGATGTTTTTGAATTTGCAGGGGAATACGAAGGACAAGTTAATCATCATACCTGTAACTCTCATTTTAAAGATATAGGAGAGAATGATTATCATAGTTTTCCTAAATTAGATTATGGTTCGGTTGATTTTAGCACCAGTCATATTTTTGGTGTTGAATGGGGTGCAGATTATATTTCGTACTACATTGATAATAATCTTTTGTGGACATCTACCAATCCTTATGGTTATGATATGTGCCCAATGCAACTTATTGTTGATATTAACCATCCATCTTTTAATTTTTGTGATACTTCCGTATCGTCAAACTTTCTCTTTCCTTATGTATATAAGGTTGACTATGTAAAAGTATGGCAGTTAAAACAATATTGCGATTCGGTATTTTCATCGTGCAACTTCAATCTCGACAATTTTGATTATGCCGTATATAAAAGCATATCACTCGGAGGCAGTGGTTGCACACCTACCATAGCCAATGGTAAGAATGTTACACTGCGTGCAACCGATGGAATACTTCTTGACAGTGGGTTTACAGTTGAACTGGGCGCAGAATTCGAAGCCCTGACAACTCCCTGCCAGCAACAGGTTATTGATACTGCATATAGTTCGCCAGCACCGACACCTCCACCAGATACTTATCAAAAAATTCATGGTTATAATTAAATTAAATATTATGAAAAAAATATTAATAGTTTTATTTTTTGCTGTTTATACAAGCAATATATTTTCTCAAATAACACCTGATTCACTTATCGGTTGTTACATTGGAAAATGTTTATTTAAATATATCGAAGATACAAGTTGGACAGTAAAGATAGATACATTTTTTGTTACCTCATTTGACAGCAATGGTTGTTTTTTTCATTTTTATAGCAATTGTTGCTTTCAAGGTCATTCAAATTATGAAACAGAATATAACTTTTGTTATGGGCAATCTCAAAACAATTATTATAGATTTTATTCAGGCGATAGTTTAAAAGCTATTCGTGACAATTGGTCTCCACCTCCACCAAATTATCATTTGGCATCAACTAGATTTTATGGTAAAAAAACAAGTTGTACATCAAATGTAATTTTTGAAATTAATAATAATAAATTTATAATTTATCCCAATCCTGCTACTATAAAGGTTGTACTTTCTCTTCCTGAAAATACAAGCAATGCTGTTTATTCGCTATATAACTTACAAGGCTCTTTACAAAGGGAAGGAAAAATTATAAACACGCAGGCAGAAATTAATGTAGTTGATTTGCCACGGGGTTTATATGTCTTAAAAATTGTAACTGATAAACAAATGATAACAAAGAATGTGGTGTTGCAATAAATTATTATGGTCTCGTTTTGTTGTAAGCAACGAAATATTAAACTCTCCGGAAGCAAGCAGGGACACGTACCAGATGACTTTCGGAGAGTTTACAAAGATACTTATCAAAAAATTCATGGCTATAATTAAATTAAATATTATGAAAGCAATAAAAATAGTAATGTTATTCTGTACTTTGCTAGTATTTATTAACGATTTAAAATCACAAGATTATAGAGATAAATACATAGGTACTTATAATTGTCAGAGAGAAACAAATAATTGTGGTGAAATTACTTGTGAAAATGTAAAAATATATATATCAAAAAATTTATCCGATACTTTATTTATTACTATAAAAGATTCATCATTTTTGCAAGAAGGATTAAATGATAGCCAATACGATGCCGAATATGACACTCTAAACACTGATAGATTTAAAGTATATTTTTATTATACTGGTTATTGCCAATTTTATCCTATAAATGATAGCTTACTAATGTATATAAATGGTGGGATCAATCCTCCTTATTATCTTTTTTACTATTATTATGGTAAAAAGATAAATACATTAATCGCTATAAATAAAAAAGATAATAATATTGAGATTTATCCAAACCCTGCTACAAATAAACTTACATTGAATACATACAACTTTCAACTTTTACCTTTTACCTTTCAACTCTATGATATTCAAGGCTCTTTACAACGGGAAGGAAAAATTACAAACACGCAGGCAGAAATTAATGTAGTTGATTTACCACGGGGGATATATGTACTAAAAATTGTAACCGACAAGCAAACGGTTACAAGGAAAGTGGTGTTGCAATGAAAGTAATAATGAATAATTTAACCACCTCAAAATCCCCTCTATCGAGAGGGGAAAGGGGTGTGTTTTAAATTAAATGCCTTATGAGAACAAAAAAGTTAGCGGTACCGCCAATGTAGCCATATCTACCATGAAATGCCAGACAGACCAAAAATTGATTTATTCTAACTCAAAAGATGTTGATATTGTTGACCCTGATTATATAAATTTATTAAAAGAATGTAAAAAACATTAATTATGAAAAGAATAACAATTACATTTATCTTTGCTTTTGCTTTAAAAAGTATAAGTGTACCAAACCCCTATTATTAGGACAAAATTAGTGAACATTTTTATATAAAGAA
>CAYSIN010000103.1:0-9152 GCA_964431135.1 uncultured Bacteroidales bacterium | reverse complement strand
ATCCACAGTCGATTTGTTTTGATAAAATGCTGTTCATGTGAGCAATATTGAATATATGTCTTAAATAGGTCATTTTGTAACTCCGTATATAATTTTACACGCACAAAGGTATATAAAAAATAATTAAAAACAAAACTATTTTTTTAAAAATCTAAATTGTCTAACGGATTCTTTATTTGGTCAAAACCCTTAGTTGTAATATGAGTATATACTTCTGTAGTTTTACTGCTCGAGTGACCTAATAAACTTTGTATATAACGCAAATCAGTTCCATTTTCGAGTAAGTGCGTTGCAAAGCTGTGTCGAAGCGTATGAGAAGAAACCTTTTTCTTTATACCTGCTTTTTTACATGCTTCGCGTACAATAGACTGAACGCTTTCTGCCGAATATTGATTGCCTTTAATGCCTTCAAATAGCCATTCCTTGGGTTGGTATTCTTTATAATATTGTCGCAAAATGGGAAGTATTTTTTTTGATAAGAGAGTATACCTGTCTTTTTTTCCTTTTGATTGCTCTATTCTCACTTGCATACGTTTACTATCAATATCTTTTATTTTCAGATTTAATAGTTCGCTTAGTCTTAAACCAGACGAATACAAAAGCATTAAAATAACTTTATGTTTTATATTTTCAACTTGATTAAATAATAAGAGCACTTCTTGTTCGCTCAATACTTCGGGCAAAGTTTTTTCCTTTCTTGGTCTCTCTATCTGGTATATTTTACGATGCCCTCCCAATACTCTTTCGTAATAAAATTTTATGGCATTAATTGCCTGATTTTGATATGATGACGAAACTTTTCGTTCTATGACTAAATATCGTACATAAGCCACAATCATTTTTTCATCAATTTTGTCTATTTCTGATTTATGATAAAAATTTATAAATTCTTCGAAAAGATTTTTATATGTCTTTATGGTGTTTTCACTATAACGAAGTTCTTTTAACTTTAAAACAAATTCTTCGGGACAAATACGATAATTTACAACGTTTATAGGATTTCTTTTTGTTGCTTTTATTTCATTTTTATCTTCTTCTTCATATATAACCGTAAATTTAAGTTCCGAAGCTTTTTCTTTAATTTGTTGTAAAAAGAATGTTGAATAGGGAATTGTCCACCAATTATTCGCTGCGTCCCAATGATAATATGGAAATTTTTTAATAAAAACGGAAAGTTCTTTGTTGTAACTAAAAATCAATTTTAGCCTTCCATTATTGTTTTTTACAATGATTAGTTCATTTTTATTAATTTTAATTTGATTCTTTTTTGATGATGATTCATTTTCTTTATTTATAATAATCGTATTTAATCTTTCCTTAAAATGTTTTTTAATCAAATCTAAGTATTGTGGGTAATTAGGAATTTCCCAAAAAAATTCTTTTTTATTCCACCTGCTATACCTCAATGACAATACAAATCGAATATCATCATCGTTTTTAGGCATTCTTAAAATTATTTTTTTATTAAGAACCTCAACCGAAATGACTTTATCGTTTGAAATATAATTGATACCAGAACCTTCTGCAATCCCTTTTTTTAATGGATAATTATCTGTATTTTCAATTTTTGATTTTTTTTGTGAATACTCAATATCCGGAAATAATTCCTTTAATTTTTCAAAAGCTTTTTTTGTGTAAGGTATATGCCATGCACTATATGATTTGCTCCATTTGGCACCTTCTATTTGTTTTATTAAGTTGGCTAATTCAATATTATAAGGAAAGTCAACCTTAATACGATACTGACCTTTGTGAAATATTTTTGATGCTTTCATAATCTCGAGTTATGTTTATCTCCCAAAAACGATGTGTAAACGCAGTAAAAATTGAATGGAATTACATTTATCTTTCAAAAATGATGTATATACGCAATTTCTTAATTGGTGTAATTTCTGTTTTTTGTAACCCCGGGTTTTTATAAAACATACTTTTAATGCAGACAGACTAACCGTTTAACCTGTATTATTCATAAATAAAATTAAAACATGGAGTAATGCAGGTTAACATTGAATTGAATCATTCAGGATACAGCAAATATTTTTGACGGATTTTTTTAAATGCTTCTACTTGCGGTTCCCATAAACGGCGTATTTCAATTTCTGATTTTCCTTCTACAATGGCTTTCTGAACACGTTTATCTCCACAGAGTTTGGTAAAATAACTGTTAAAAAAATCTTTTTTATTGGAGAAGTCGTGGTATATATCCATAAGATACTTGAGCGTAAACAACGTATCGAACGAATGGCGTAAATCTAGACCGAAACATTTTTTCCCTTTTTGTATTGGAGTGGTGGCTCCATTTTTAGATTGAGGAACAAAACTGAATGTATATTTATATTTTAACAAGGGATGCCCTATTACCTGAAAGGGGAAATCTGTTCCGCGACCAATACTGACCACCGTACCTTCGAATAAACCAAGGCTTGGATACAGATACACCGATGTCATTGTGCTCATATTAGGACTTGGTTTCACTGGTAATAGGTATCGTGAACGATGCGTATAATTTTTACATGGAATAATGGTCAATTTGCATTGTTCACCGTTTTTAAGCCAATGTTCACCGTTTAGCATTTGAGCATACTCTCCAACCGTCATACCGTGTACCAGTGGCACAGGATGCATACCCACAAACGAACGATTGGCAGTATCAAGCACAGGTCCATCTACATAAAAACCAAGTGGATTGGGACGGTCAAGAACTATAAGCGGAATATTGTTCTCGGCACACGATTCCATAATATAATGCAAGGTTGAAATATACGTATAAAAGCGAACGCCTACATCCTGAATGTCAAACAAAATCATATCTACATCCTGCAACGAGGCTGGGTCTGGTTTTTTGTTTTTTCCATAAAGTGAAATGATGGGAAGTTGTGTTTTTTCATCTATGCCCGATTTTATCCATTTACCGGCATCTTCATCGCCACGAAAACCATGTTCGGGTGAAAATATTTTGACGATACGGATATTTAGTTTTAGCAAACTGTCCACCAACAGCGTATTTCCAATGCGTGATGTTTGATTGCAAACAAGGGCTATCCGCTTATCTTTCAACAACGAAATATAAGTATCTAACTGCTCTGCCGCCGGAACAGGCTGAGCAGGAAGATGGATAATACTAATTAATGATAAAAGAATAAAAATGAAATAGTTAAGCACAAATTAAGTTATTGATTACTGATAAATTAAGTTATTAAATTTTGATTTTTGCTATTTCCCATTTGCTATTCAGTTACTACTTTATACCTAATATCCTTCGTCTTCGCTCAGGGCATGCTTTTTTCGATTTGCAAGGAAATTATAGCCCAATAATATTTTTCTCGTTACTTTTAGATAGATAAGCCCTGCAATTTATTGGAATATCGGGATACGATTCTGTAAACTTCCTGTATTTGGAAGGTTTAAATTCATTCGCATTAAATTTTGCTTCTATAGCATTTTTTATTTTACCGGAATGGTAAATAAAATCTATTTCGGCTCCATCTGTTGTTCTCCAAAACCTGATATTTTCAGGTCCATATAATTGCCTCAACCGAATAAAAATATAATTTTCGATTACAGCACCTTTATCGGTTCTTTGCATTATGGGATTAAAATAATTCATTATTATATTTCTTAACCCAAGGTCGTTAAAATAAATTTTCGGCATTTTTGTAAGTTCTTTCCGTATATTATTAAAAAACGGTGGTACAAGTTGAATATGAAAACTTTTTCTAAGAACGTACATATAATTACTTACTGCGGTTACAGACATGCCCAATGTGTTAGACAACTCGTTAATATTAAGCAATGAACCTGACTGGTGCGCCATTATTACCAGAAGATTATAAAATTTATCGTGATATTGAATCCCAGCCTCCAACGCATCTTTTTTTAAGTATGACATGAATAATTCCTTTAACGTATCCGTCTTTCCTGCTTCATCATCTTTTAGTACAACAGCAGGATACCCGCCAAAACTGAGATAATCATCAAAGTAATTATTAATTTCTTTTCTCCTTAATGAAATATATTCGGCATCATTTCTTATCAGACGCAGTTCTTCCATCAATTCATGGTCTGCGTTTTTAAAATCGAGGTATTCTTCAAAATCTAACGTGTACAATTCAAATATTTTTTTCCGGCCAGATAATGAATCTTTAAAATTATTATCCATATAAAAAGCACTGCTTCCAGTTGCGACAATTTTTAACGCATCAGAATGCTTATCAAATAACAGTTTAAGAAAATTAGACGGATTATTCAAATATTGAATTTCATCTATCAGAAGGTACACCTTTTTTTTGTCAACAGGCTTTTTTACAAATTTAAAGATATTTTCGGGATGTATATTTAGTTCATTCAAAATCAAAGGGTCTTCTAAGGTTATAGAAATAACTTTTTCGTTTTGGTTTTCTAAAAATAACTGTAACTGCCTTAATATAGTTGATTTACCTGTTTGCCTGGCTCCAATAATGATAGAACATTCCTTATGGTTGAGATGTTTTTTAAGGTACTTTAATAATTTTCGTTCTTTTAATTCCATGCTCCTTTTGAATATTAATCGTTTGCAAAATTACAATATTTATTTCACAAATGAAAATTATCCGATAATTATTACTCGCAAAATGAAATAATTCGTTTATGAGATGATTTGAAAATATACCAATTTGAAAATTAAGTTATTCAATTTTGATTTTTGCTATTTTCCATTTGCATTCAGTTCCCATCTATAGAAGGGGAATTATTCTTACTTCATAAATTTTTTACTCAAAACCTCGACAATTCTCTCGGCGGTTTTACCATCCCACAGTTCAGGACGCACAGACGCAAACGACTGAGGAGTGATAGATAGAAATTCCTTTTTAATTTCTTCAAGACGGTTACCTACCAGAATGGAAACTCCACCGAATTCTTTTAGTGTAACAGGTCGTTCGGTGTTTAACCTCATCGTAAAACAGGGTGTTCCCAATATGGTACACTCTTCCTGCAACCCGCCGCTATCGGTCAGTACAGCTTTGGCACTCATGTTCAATCGCAGCATTTCGTGATATCCCAATGGTTGCATTAAAACAAGATGTTGGTTTTTTATGACCTTATCCCACAGTCCAAAGGTCTTCATGTTTTTTTGTGTTCGCGGATGAATAGGAAAAAGCACCGGCGACAAAGGTGTGATTTCCTTTTCCAAAAAAGAAAATATTTTTTCCAGCACGGTGCTATCATCTACATTCGATGGACGATGAAGCGTCATAAGCAAATAATTTCGTTGCTCCAGCGATGGTATATGATGCGTTGGCAGTATTATGTTTTTAGATACAATTTCGGTAATACGCAGTTGTTCGGCAGTGGCTCTTTCGTTTTCGAGCGTATCAATCATAATGTTCCCAACAAAAAATATTTTATCTTTACTTACGCCTTCGTTTATTAAATTCTGATTGGCAATTTTATCGGGAGTAAAAAGCAAATCCGAGAGTCTGTCGGCTACAATCCGGTTTATTTCTTCCGGCATGGTCATATCAAACGAACGTAAGCCGGCTTCGATATGTGCCAGTTTTATATTTTCTTTTTTGGCTGTAACTGAACCGGCAAGAATAGCGTTTACATCGCCCACTACCACCACTAAATCCGGTTTTTCAGAAAGCAGCACTTTTTCAAATTCCATCATGGTTTTGCCCACCTGTTCGGCATGTGTTCCCGAGCCAACGCCCAAATGAATATCGGGCGATGGAATATTCAGTTCATCAAAGAAATTTTGCGACATCTTTATATCGTAATGCTGACCTGTATGAACTAATTTGTGTACAAATTTTTTGGAGTGGTTTTCGTTGTATTTATTCATGGCCCTGATAAATGGGGCAATCTTCATAAAATTCGGCCTGGCACCTACAATGGAAAGGATTTTCATGATAAAGAATTAAAAATTCAAATATAAAAATTCAAAAATAATAAAAAGATAAGACAGAAAAGGAGTTATTGATAAACGGTTAGAAAAATTGGTTTATTTTGCGAAGGTTTTTTAAAAGCAGAGTACCCATGCCCCCAATTTGATGTGTTTTAATAACACGGTAGTCTTCTTTCATTTTCAATTGGATGTTTGTCATTTTATTACTCTTGCCACCCATACGCATATTAACGAGTATTTGCGGGATGTAAGTCAACGAAATGTTATGTTTCCATAAGAAACGCATCATCAGTTCGTAATCTGCAGCAATGGTGTATGATAAATCAAAATTTCCAAACTTTTCGTAAATTTCTTTTTTAACAAAAAGCGTTGGATGAGGAGGCATCCATCCCTGCTTAATTTTGTTGCGTTTATACACTCCTGCTTTCCATTTCCTAACTATTTTTTTGCTGTTGGTTGCTTGTACATATTGCAAATCCCCATAAACGGCATCACAATGCAATTGTTCAAATTGTTGAATTACCCGTTGTAAAACTGTTTCGTCTGCATAAAAATCGTCGCCGTGTAAAAAGCCTATTACATCACCGGTTGCAACGGCTATTCCTTTGTTCAACGCATCGTAAATACCGTTGTCGAGAGCAGAATGTATTTTCAAATGAGAGAAAGAAGAAAGATTTTCTAAGGTTCCATCCGTAGATTGTCCATCTATTATGATATGCTCAAAGGGTCTGATGGTTTGATGATTTACAGACTCAATGGTGTTTGTAATGGTAGATTCGTTGTTGTAGGTTGCGGTGATAATGGAAATGGTCATGATTTATTTGTAAAAGAATGAAAGTAAAAAAAAATCGTTTCTCAATATCTGAAAAAATATATATTTATTCTTCATTTATAATAATATCTACGTCAATATTATGGTTTTGCTTGATATATTGCTTTATTTTTTCTTTATCGGTTCCGCATGCTTTTTTGATTTCATGTTTTTTTAAGACTATCATTTTTTCAAATAAAGCCATCAGTTTGCAATATTTATAACCACTCATCCCATCTAAAAACCCTTTTTTTATTATATAAAGATAAAGAAAACGAATAAAAGGGCGACCACAAATTTTATGCGATAAATACTTAAGAGTTCTTCTCTTTATTATTTTATCATGCGAGAATAATCCCAAAAATGAACATGGTTTTTCAAATACTTCTTCAATGGCTTCCGCTAAAGAATATTTATTATGCTTCTCTTTCCATTCTTCTAAACCTTTTGAAAAGTTATAATGCAGATAAGCATTTTTCATATACCCGATACCTCTAATGCTTTTACCCTCACGTTGGCCGTGTCCTACTTGAACAAACCTGATTTCGCCTAATTTCATGAAACGCATCTGATAAACCGGGTAGCCGCTGGCATGCTTAATCCATTTACCAAAAAACATTAATTTGCATGGAACCCAGTAAGCACTTTTCTCATCTTTTTCCGCCAGTTTATTGCATTCATCCAAAAAAACTTCCGTTACAACTTCATCTGCATCCAAATGTAAAATCCATGTATGCTTAAACAGAATATTATCAAGTGCATAGTTGCGTTGATTGGCAAAATTATCAAATTTTCTTATAAAAACTCTCGTATTGGGAAAAGATTGTATAATAGAAACGGTATTATCTGTACTCATATCATCTATAACGACAATATCATCACACACAGACAACGCATTCAAGCACCGTTTTATATTATCTTCTTCGTTATGGGTTAATAAAAGTATTGAAAAATTTACATTAATCATAATACAGAAGATTTTATTATCATTGATTTCCAAATATAAGGAATACGTCCTACTCCAACAAATTTTTCGACATTAAATTCATTTGCATTCAAAACACAAGTTAATGTTTTACGTGACCAAAATTTTATATGACCACCATCCCATAAAGGATTTAAGTGCAAATCCCATTTATTAAAAATAGAAATCACTAAATTTTTAAGGTATCCATTGAAGGGCGTAGAAATGATTAAATGCCCGCCACCACTTTGCTGTAATATGTTTTTGCAAAATGAAATATATCCTTTCGGGTCATATAAATGTTCTATTACTTCTGTAGAAATAATTGTTTTAAAGGGAATATTTTTTAATTTTTCCGGTAATTCTTTTGAATCTATATCTTGAACGAAAAAATGACTGGGATTTATTTTGTTTGCTTGTTCTATACCGGATTCTGATGCGTCTATTCCATACACATCGTAGCCTTTTGAAATAAGATAATTAGCGATGGCACCATTGCCACAACCAACATCAAGTATAGGTTGCTCAACGTTGTTCAGTAGTTTTATTAATTCCGGAAGTATATAGGTGTGAACCGTTGTTAGTTCCTGATTGCTCCATCCATAGTCTTTATATTGCGACATAGGCTTTTGTTTTTATAATTTTTTTATCGGAGTTTGACATCATCTTTTTGAGCAATTTGGTGAATGTGGTGGGGTTTGTCATCCCCCTTCAAAGGGGGATTTTTTGTGGTGGGAAAATGCACACTCCTTTTATTCCCACCTTTGAAGGGGGGAGAGTTCTTTCAATATTTTATTTTTAACGTTATCTATGTTCTTTAATTCTTCATTTTTTAATCTCAATGTTCTAAAACCCAGATTTTTTAATATTATATCACGGTTTGCATCATATTCCTTTTGATTTTCATGAATTTTTCCGTCAAGTTCAATAATCAATTTATGCTTATGGCAATAGAAATCAGCAATAAAAAAAAGTATTTTTCCATTATGGTCATTTCCATATATTATGGGATGTTGGCGTAAAAATTTACAATCATTTAATTTCTTATTTCTCAGTTCCTGCCATAATATTTTTTCTTCAGGAGTTTGGTTTTTTCTGAGTTCTCGAGATAATTGGGTTATGTGATTGGAGGAACTCACCTCCTAACCCCCTCTCTTTCGTAAAGAGAGGGGGAACTAAAAGGGGAGAGTTCCGATTTCCCACGCTCGGCGAAGTCTTGTGTGCTGGATATTGAGTACAGGCAGACTTCGTCGTAATTTATTATTTCAAAAATGGCATAACCTGTTGTCATCATTTTTGGTTTGCACAAATATACGTTATTTTTTGCTTAGTTTGAAAATTAACTTTTATGTCCGACGAAGTTAGCCACTACACTTGCCTGCACACAAAACTTCGCCGAGCACTCCATTTTTTATTTTTAAAGACTTCGGAGAACAGAGGTTATGTGATTGGAGGAACTCACCTCCTAACCCCCTCTCTTTCGTAAAGAGAGG
>CAYSIN010000102.1:0-9166 GCA_964431135.1 uncultured Bacteroidales bacterium | reverse complement strand
GTCATGATATATATGGCTCCTCCTCGTTTCATTGACTATTTTCTTGAGATTGCTTTGTGCGTTACTCCCTCGCAATGACGGGGTGAATAGTTACAAAAAAACAATTATATCGAAGTGTATGGCTCTATTGAATAGCTGGATTTATCAGGTTTTTGAAGTTGGGAAAATAAAATGAACCTTGCAAAATGGGTACTAATACTGAATTTTAATGCCTATCACCAATTGATCGTCAATTTGCTCAACCCCGTTTCGCCAATTGATAGATTCCTGCTCCATACGTTTTTGTTGTTCTTCCATAGGAAGTTGATGTATAGAGGTTAAAAATTCCTTAAACCGCTTGTATAAATATTTTTTCCCCTTACTGCCGCCAAACTGGTCAGCAAAGCCATCGGAGAAGATATAAAAAATATCACTCGATTGAACAGATATTTCAACCCGTGAAAAGAGGTCAAGTTTACGGTCATACAGCCCAACCGGCATTTTATCGGCTTTATATTCTATAAGTTCATTGTTCCGAATCATATACAACGGATTATTGGCACCGGTAAACTCAAGAATATGGGTAACGTAATTATAAGCAACAATGGCAATGTCCATTCCGTCTTTGGTCTCCTGTTCCTTACCTTCCTGATTAAGCGATTGTATAATGGCGCTGCGAAGTTCATTAACAACTAAATCGGTATGATTGATTTCGGGTTTGGTAACAATTTCGTTGAGTAAACTGGAACCCAGCATGCTCATAAAAGCACCGGGAACGCCGTGACCCGTGCAATCGGCAGCAGCCACAATCAACATATTAGCACTTTTAATATGTCGCATAAAATAAAAATCGCCACTGACAATATCTTTTGGTTTAAAATATATAAACATTTCAACACCCGGAATATGGGCTATTTCCTGAGGTGGAAGTATGGCTTCCTGAATACGTTTGGCATATAAAATACTATCGGTGATGTCTTTATTTTTTTGTTCTATTTCCTTATTTTTCTCTTCAATTTCATTTTTTTGCTGAACTACCTCGGCGGTGCGTTCTTCTACTATTTTTTCCAATCTACGCTTATCGGCTTCTAATTTTCGAGTATATAATTTGATGGATATTATAAAAATGGCTATTGCTAATATACCATATATAATGTACGCCCATACAGTACGGTACCATGGAGGTAAGATTTCAAAAGAATATTCTGCCATGACGCTTTCTTTCAAATAAACATTTCGTGCTTTTACCATAAATGTATATTTCCCTTCGGAAATGTTGGTATAGTTAGCCTTATTTTCTGTTGTCCACTTAGACCACTGTTCATCAAAGCCGTCTAAATAATATGAAAATTGAATGTTATTTTCATCTTGAAAATAAGGAGCCGCATAAGTAAAAGTCAAGTTATTATACTTATATTTGAGTTTTGGAATTAAAAAAACGGGTTGTATATTGGTCAATTGTTTATTTTCGTTATAAAAATTCCCATTAAAAATTATAGAATCGTTACTGTTTATTTTTACCTGCCTAATGAGCGAATAAAATTTATTTTTTGGTAATATGATATTGGCATCGTAAGAATAGAGTCCTTCGTTGGTGCCAATCCATGTAATCCCTGATGGCTCGGTATATAGAGAATAAATGGTAAGTTGTGGTAGTCTATTAAAAGTAGTTGAATCAATAATGAACTTATCGTAATGCGGCTTGCATAAGTAAAGACGGTTTTTAATATTTAGCCATACCTGATTATTATATCCACGATAACCAGAGATAATATTGCAGTTGCTGCGTGTAAACTGATTCCCTAATTTTGAATATGGTCTAATTTTATTCGTAACTACATCAAAAAAATAAAGCCCGTGTGGTGTACAAAATACTACATCATGTTCTATTTTTAAAACAAAAATATCGTTTACCGTAGGAAGCCCATCCTTTTCAGTATAATGTATTATTTTATTTTCAGGTGTTAGACAATAAACTCCATTGGAAAAAGAGCCACACCATATATTACCCTTATCGTCTTCAATCAAGGAGACAATTACCGTACTGGAAATTCCATTAATCTTTTCAAACATCCATTTATTGTTACGAAAAGTTGATTTCCACAACCCATTATGTGCTCCTATATAAACAAGGTCAGGATTGTTCTCATCCTGAAGTATGACCTCAGGCATAATACTGTCATTTTTATACAGTGTACTAATTTTGTTTTGATACAGTTCGGAAATACCATTTTCAGTGCCTATCCACAAGTGTTCTGCATTTTGATAACGAACAGAGTTAATAACATTAATCGATTTTTCTTTCAGTTCAGGAAATACTTTAAAAATGCAACCTGTATGGCTATTAATCTGTTTAAATAAACCGTCGTTGGTAGCTACATACAATTCATTATTATATCGTTTGATATTAAAAATACTGCCTTTCAGGTTTTGGAATGATGAATTTAATCGAAAGGGATTGGAATATTCAATTTTGGCAATTCCATTGGTAGTAGTAGCCCATAGTATTCCGTCTATAGGATTGTAATTAACAGCACTGATAGTTGAAGAACATAAACCAGTGCTGTCGGTAAGAAGAAATTCATTTACCCATTTGTTATTTATAACTGCCAAACCGCCATAAATAGTTGCCCATGCTTCACGATTATTATATATATCACACGTTCCATAAGGGACTTTATCAATTAAGTATTTTTGGATAAAGGAAGTTTTATCTTTAATTTCTTCCGATATACCTGTTTTAACATTGAAATATGAAAATCGTTCACCATCAAAAATCAATAATTGATTACTATTGACTTTATTCATGCTTCGTATATATTTATTCTTATAAAATTCACCGCCTTTTACAGGTTTTAATTTATAGTCATTATCCAATTCAAAAATACCATTATCGGCATTGGAAATGTATAATTTTTTGTTTTCATAAAAAGACAACCAACTATTGGGAGGTAATTTAACCCTAGTAACCTTACCATGATTATATATATAGATAGCAATAGAAGAACAAAAATATACTTCTTGTTTTTCGCCCGTGTATGTTTTCCAAAAAGTTTGTGCATTTATACTTGTATCGCTTTCAGGACTCAACGAATGGTATTCATAATTCCCGGTTTTTGTTATTACCAGTTTTCCAAAATCGCCATAAGAACCTGCAAATACATTTCCCAGCGTATCTATGGCAAGCGAATAGACAATAGATTTTTTTAAGGTTGGGATTTGGAGCCATTGTTTACCGTCATATTCCAGAATACTTCCATTCGTGTTTGCCACAAATAAAACACCGTATTTATTGCAAACGCTCATCCAGTTTTCATTATGAGCCTTATATTGTTTGGGCGAATAATTGGTAATGAAAGGCACACCCCATTTATTCACCTGTGAAAATAATTCACTTGCAAAGAGTAATACTATCCATAGAAGCAAGATTCTTTTCACAATATTTTTTTTGTAAAAATAGAAAATATATTTGGAAAATTAAAATTTTTATAAATGAAAATTATTTCATAGATTTGCTTTACTTTTATGGATATGGATTTTAAAGAGATTTTAAAGCAATATTGGGGATATACAGCGTTTCGTGAACTTCAAGAGGACATTATTCGTTCCGTTTATGAAGGAAAAGATACACTTGGCTTATTGCCAACAGGTGGAGGCAAATCTATCACATTCCAAGTGCCAGCCCTTGCAAAACCAGGACTTTGTCTTGTTATTTCTCCACTCATAGCCTTAATGAAAGACCAGGTTGAACATTTAAAAAAAAGAGGTATAAAAGCAAGCATGATTATTTCTGGAATGACATTTTACGAAATAATGAATACGCTGGATAATGCTACGTACGATAAATCCATGAAATTTTTATATGTATCGCCCGAGCGACTCGAAACATCCTTGTTTAAAGCACGCTTGCCTTCACTAAAAATCAATCTTATAGTAGTGGATGAAGCCCATTGCATATCTCAATGGGGTTACGATTTTAGACCTTCTTATTTAAAAATAGCCGAAATAAGGGAAGTTATACCAACTGTTCCCATACTTGCTCTAACAGCAACAGCCACACCCGATGTTATAGATGATATTCAGGAAAAATTGAAGTTCAAACAAAAAAATGTATTTATAAAATCGTTTGAACGAAAAAATTTGACTTACTATGTACGCCATACCGATAAAAAAAATAACGACCTGCTTACTCTATGCAAGCACTTCAAGGGTTCGGGCATTGTATATGTTCGCAATAGACGCAAAACCATAGAGTACGCACAACTGCTGGTAAAAAATGGCATATCGGCAGAATACTATCATGCAGGACTCCCTATAGAAGCAAGAAATAAAAAACAACAAGCATGGATGAATAATACAACGCGTATAATGGTATCTACCAACGCTTTTGGTATGGGTATAGATAAATCCGATGTTCGATTTGTTATTCATATAGATTTGCCTGATTCGCTGGAAGCCTATTTTCAGGAAGCAGGGCGTGCCGGACGTGATGAAAAAAACGCTATGGCATTGCTACTGGTTGATGAAAATGACCGTTTGCAACTTTTGGAACAATTGGAAATTTCATTTCCATCGCTCGAAGATATTCGAAAAGTATATCATGCTCTGGGAAATTATTTTCAATTGCCCATAGGACAAGGTAAAGGTATGGACTTGGCTTTTAGCCTGACAGATTTTTCAAAACACTTTAATTTTAATATTTTAATGGCATATCATTCCCTAAAACTGTTGGATTATCAAGGATACATTTCCCTTTCGGAAGATATAGACCAGCCATCACGCATTATATTTAAGACCAACCGCGAAGAATTATACAATTTTCAAATTCATTACCCACAGGATGACCCGTTTATTAAGTTATTGCTCAGGTCATACAGTGGTGTCTTTACGGAATACGTGAAGATAGATGAAATCGATTTGTCGCATCGAATGAATTTACCTGTCGAAACAGTAATTGAATGGCTTAGAAAACTTCATAAATTTGATATTATCGATTATAATGAACATAAACAGGGTACTATTATTACCTATATAGAAAACAGACTTGATTATAAGGACATAAATTTCAGTCATGCCGTGTACGATAATCGAAAAAAACGTATGCAATACCGCATTGAACAAGTAATAAATTACGCTTACAGTCATAATAAGTGCCGAAGCCAATTACTGCTTATGTATTTTGGCGATAAAAATCCTTATCGTTGCGGTAAATGTGATATTTGTCGTCAACGTAACGAATTGAATATTTCTACTTACGAGTTTGATAAAATAGTGGATGAAATAAAAGCCGTTATTATAGATAAATCCATGCCATTGGAAGAAGTATTAAATTCGTGTTCATCCCCTCGTGAAAAAGTGGCAAAGGTTATTCAATGGTTACTCGACCATGGCAAAATAGTGCAAACAAAATCACAAGGTTTGAAATGGGTAAAACGTGGTTGATATAAACATCCTGCTTATACATCTTTCATAGATAACTGAATTCTGTGTGTATTTATATCTAAACTTAAAACTTTTACTTTAACATGCTGATGCAGGTGCACTGCTTCTGTTGGATTTTTAATAAACGCATGAGTAATATTGGAAATATGTACCAACCCGTTTTCTTTAATACCGATATTTACAAAGATACCAAAATTAGTAATATTGGTAACTATACCATTTAACATCATACCTTCTTTTAAGTCGTCAAAGGTTTTTACATTCGAATCAAACTGAAGCACTTTTACACTGAAACGAACATCGTATCCAGGATTTTCAAGTTCTTTGAGAATATCAATTATTGTTGGAAGTCCAATATCGTCATGGATATATGTTTCTGGTTTAATTTGTTGAATAAGTTCCTTATTTCCCAATAACTCCTTAACATTGCTATGTATATCCTTAACCATAGCATTAACGATGTCATAATGTTCTGGATGTATGCCTGTATTTTCCAATGGATTGTTACTATTATCCACTCGCAAAAACCCGGCAGACCATTGAAATATTTTATCACCCACGTGTGGCACTTGGTACAATTCCTTTAAGGAAGCAAATCTTCCATGTTTGATTCGATATTCTACTATGGACTGAGCCATTTTATCGCCAATCCCCGATACATACTTTAATAAATATTCGCTGGCAGTGTTTAATTTTACTCCAACTTTATTTACACACAACATTACTGTATCGTTTAATGCTTCCTTTAGTAATTTCTGGTCAACATCATGCTGGTATTGTCCTACACCTATTGATTTGGGTTCTATTTTAACCAGTTCGGCAAGTGGGTCTTGAAGGCGCCGCCCAATAGATACTGCTCCTCTTACGGTAATATCATACTGTGGAAATTCCTTTCGGGCAATTTCAGAAGCACTGTATATAGATGCACCTGCTTCGCTTACTATGTACACTTTAATATCTTTTGGAAAAGCAATGTTTCGAATAAACAATTCCGTTTCACGACTGGCTGTTCCATCGCCTATAGCAATATAATCTATTTTATATGCCGAAACAAGGCTGATAATTTTCTTTTCAGCCGGTTTAACTTCTTTTACAGGCGGATGTGGATAAATGGTTTCGTTATGAAGTAAATTTCCAAGTTCATCCAGACAAACCACTTTACAACCTGTTCTGAAACCGGGGTCTATGGCTAAAATTCGTTTCTCACCAATGGGTGGTGCCAGCAATAATTGCTGTAAATTTTGTGAAAAAACTTGAATGGCTTCTATGTCTGCTTTTTGTTTCGATTTGACAGCATATTCGTTTTCAATGGAAGGTAATATGTGCTTTTCATAAGATTCTGTCAGTGCTTCTATAACCAGATTGGACATGGTCGAATTGTTTTTGATAAATATTTTTTTCAGTTGTCGTAAGGCATATTCATCATCAATATCAATGTTTACTCTTAAAAAACCTTCGTTTTCACCTCTTCGCATTGCCAATATGCGATGTGAAGGGCAATGAGACAATTTTTCCTTGTAGTCAAAATACATTTTATACTTTTCGGCATCCGCTTTTTTTGTTTTAATAACGCTGCTTTTAATTTCAGCGTATTTTTCAAAAAGTTGACGTATGGTTTGCCTTGCTATTGCGTTATCCGAAATGTACTCTATCATTATTTGCCTGGCACCTTCTATGGCACTTTCACGGTCAGGAACTTTTTCGTTCACATAATTTGATATGCAACGTTCTATGTTTTTTTCATTCTGTTCAAAAATGAGTTTGGCTAACGGTTCAAGTCCTTTTTCGCGTGCAATGGCCGCTTTGGTACGTCGTTTAGGTTTATAGGGCAGATAAATATCTTCCAGCCTTTCCATATCCATGCAGGAATCGATGGCATTGGACAAGTCATCGGTCATAACATTTTGTTGTTCAAGTGCATTCCGTATAAATTTTTTTCTTGCTTCGAGTGTATTATAATACTCAAGGTGTGTTTTTAAAGACTGTATTACCACCTCATCCAATTCACCGGTATTTTCTTTCCTGTATCGTGCAATAAATGGAATAGTAGCACCTTCCGATAGCAGTTTCCAAGTATTTAATACCTGCCACTGTTTTATATCAAGTTGCTGTGAAGTAATTTTTACCCATGCTTCCGTCATCTCATCATATATTTAAAAATGCAACGAATGTATTACTTTTTTTTAAAATAATCTATTTATTATTTTCGTCATTTATAAAATAAAAAAAAATACGTATTTTTACTGAAATTTTTTAAAAAACATTTTTTCAAAAGATGAGAGGTGTCGTTTTAATAACCTTTATTTTTTTAATTACAATGAATAGTTATGCTTTTGAACCACCATACTCATTGGACACAGCCCAATATAAAAATAATTTCGAAAAACCAAAGCGGTCTAAATTTACAAAAAAAAGATATGGCACTTATACTGTCATGGGCGAAGGTGGTTATTTATGGGGCTATTATAAAGGTCTGCGAGGTACCTTTAATTTTGATTGCATTTTGCAATCAACCGAAAATTCAGCATTTTCTGCACGCTTGGGCATAGGCTATAGCGAAGCCGTTAATGATTCAACGGTAAAAGGTTCAGATATCTTTTTCCCATTAAGTATTCATATACTTTGGGGAATAAAAAACAGTTTTGACATAGGAGCAGGCATTTATTATTATAAAAACAGGGAAGTTTTTACTCCATTTCTGTTTTTAGGGTTCCGTCATCAAAAACCCAAAGGCGGATTTATGTATAGAGCAGGAGCAGATATTCATCTGGAGCGAGTGCGTAACATGATTGGCAAGGATTTGCAAAAAACAGCCGTTTTTGGTCCGTTGATTGGTATTGGTTGGACTTTTTGAAAATATATTTTATTCACGTTTAAAACACCCTTTAGTTTTTATGAAGAAAAATGAAAATATAGATGCTAAACGTATATGGTTAAGTGCATTTATTCCCGTTCTTTTTCTTTTTATTATATGGCTTATTAAGTGCGTTGAAACATTATTTAATCTTGATTTTTCACAATGGGGCGTGTATCCATTAAAAGCCAAAGGTTTGTGGGGCATACTGTTTTCACCGCTTATACATGGAAGTTTTGACCACCTTTTATCCAATACTTTGCCTTTACTGATTTTAGGTACTATGCTTTTTTATTTTTATTCCAAACCAGCCTTAAAGGTATTTTTATTGTTATACTTTATTACGGGTATTTGGGTATGGTTTGGAGCAAGACCAGCCATTCATATTGGTGCCAGTGGCATTGTTTATGGACTGGTATCGTTTATTTTTGTTAGTGGAGTATTGGTTAAAAGCATTCCGTTACTTGCCATATCGCTATTGGTGGTGTTTTTATATGGCGGAATTATTTGGGGCATGTTTCCCATAGATTGGAAAATTTCGTGGGAATCGCACCTTTCGGGTTTTATATTAGGTATTATTCTTGCCATATTTTACAAAAAGGAAAATCGTTATTTACAGCCAAAACTTCCCGACTGGATGAACGATGATGAAGAAGAGAGTGAAGAGAAAAATGACGAACTTCCTTACTGGAAAAATGAGGATAACACCAATATTATATAGTCGTCCCTTAAAAAGTACCGAGCCTATTAAATATGAATTATATAATGTCGCATTTATAAGAAATTATTTATCTCGTCAGCAATGACGAGACTTTTAGCGAAAAATGTTGCAACTATGTTAACTTTTTTTTTCAAACTTTTTGTCATTCGAAACAAAAAGTTACAAAAAAT
>CAYSIN010000101.1:0-9178 GCA_964431135.1 uncultured Bacteroidales bacterium | reverse complement strand
TAACAAGACTTGATTTTTTCATTTTTGATGTATTTGTTTATTAATATTTGCTAACGGGGGGGGGTTGGTGCAGTTGCCGAAAATTGAAACACAAATCTGTCAAGTTACACGAATTTTGAATTGAAGCAGAAACGTTGAAAGCCCCACTACATCGGCAATTGCACTAACCCCGTGTTAGCAACTGGGCGTTTTAGTCAATCGTTTGTCATTACTGCATTTTAGCTTTTCTGTCATATTGATTTATTCTGTCTGCATACCACAGCACTTTCTACGAAGCACAAATTTATTTTGTTTTTGTGGGATGGACAAAATGCCTTTGGCAACGTGGGCTGAAATTGCAAGCTCTTTGACAAGCTTTGGATGTAGCGTTTGCCTTGTGTGGCTTGGCAATGTGCTTGCAATAGCGAGGGCTTCTGTATTAATATAAAATCGGATAGAAGATTTATGAAACGGGATAGAAGAATTATAAAACCGGATGCTAAAACTATCAAATCGAATAGAAGAACAATAAGACCGGACAAAAGAAATATTAGACCTGACATAAGAATATACAAACCGGATGAAAGAATTATAAAATAGGATTCAAGAACTATAAAACCGGATGCTATAACTATAAAATAGTATTCAATAATAATAAAACGTCATGAAAGAACTTAAAAAGCGGCTTCTGGTATTATAAAACATAATGGGAGTTCCCAATAAATGAGTGAAAACTCCCCTTATTGTGATTCTTTATTTTTAACGTTTGGGTCTTGTAAATTTAATTTTACTTACCTGTTTATACTGTGGGCTTTCAGCACCAAAAAGTGATTTAATGTATTTTTTCACTTCTAAAGCAATATCAACCAAACCTGTTGACTTTTGGTAGAGTACAGTGTTTCTTGAAATCAAAGCGTTGCTGTATGCGGTTTCGGCATTAATAACAACGGTATTAGCAGCTTTTAAATTTGCAAGTTGGGCATTTAGTGTTGTTACCTTTAATTCGTTTTCATTAGGCGTGTATAATGGCTCAGTAGAAATGGTTTGAATTAGTTTTGTGAAGTTATCTACTAAACTGTCGTAGCTTTGCTGTGAAACTGAAATAGTGTGCTTTGAAATTTCGTTTACAATGTCAGGAGCTTTTGATATGGTTGTAGTTTCATGGGTACTCTCTATAAAGGCATCTAATGCTTTTTTGCTTTTTGAATCAGCACGAACACCTTGTATTTTGTGATTGATGGTTTTGGCATCGTCAATTGTCTGAGTTGTTGCATCTGTAGCACCAAGAGCGTTTACAATGCGTGTACATAGTGTTTTAAGGGGTTTAAATGCAATTTCACGGGCATTGGTTGCATTGACGTGTGCCGTTTCTGCCACTTTAACCGCTTGTAAAGCATTTTTTCCACTGGTTTGCAATGTTTGCAATGCAGGAATTTTAAGACTTAGTTTTGACGGATTGTAGGCGGTTCCGTAGCCCGTGCAACGTGAGATTAAATCTTCAAGGTTTGCAACATTTTTATCATGTCCTGTTTCGGATGTTGATGTCATAAAAATAAATTTAAGGGTTAATACTAAAAACTATATTTAAACTTAAACATAAACATATTGTAGTCCTTCAGATTGGCAAACATATTATCGCCTTTACCATTAAAAAATACTGTTGATAATGTTATTTCTGCATTGTCGGTAGCTTGGTAAGAAATCTCGGGCATGTAAACAATTGCATAATTGTCTTTTATTTTATCCCAATCGGTTACAATAAAACCACCACCAATAGGAGCAAATTTAAGTTTCTCGTTGAAAAACTTTTTCTCATACCGTAAAAAGAAATAATCATTCAGATTTACATTTCCTCTTTCGTGAATAAACCCGTGTAGGTACTGAAAATTTAGATAAGAGCCATCGCTGAAATTGTAATCACCCCCGATAACAAATTTTATGTATGGCTTTGTTTTGTCCAATAGAATTGTGTCCTGCGTTACAGGAACGGGTGACAGCGGATAAAAGGCTGATAAATCATTGGTCATTATCACATTTTGCTCAGGGATAAATGCTGCTGCCTCAGCCCAAAAACCAATACCTGCAATGCTTGTTGCCAAATCAGCACCAATGATATGGGTTCTTGCAAACGAAAGTTGAGAATTGATAGTTATTCCGCCAAATGTATCAACAGGTAAGAAAGTATTCCTTGTGGCGAAAGGTAATCCATCCCGTCCCCAAACATAACTCAGAGAAAAGTCAACACCTTTAGCAAAACCTTTAAATTTTAAACCCGCAGTTGAACTTTCTCCTAAATTATATTTAGGCATCATTAAAGTATCAGCGAAACCTTTTAAAACCATTCCTTGAGGTAATTCCATAGACGGATTTAAAGCATTTGCAAAAATTCCTACCGGCATATTAGCTGGTTGGAAAAAAGGAATAAAAATCCCTTGAAGCGAGAAGTCGTTGTTTAAATAGTAATTTAGGTTAATAGCATCAGAACCACGACGACGACCAAAATCAAGAATATCCTCCAAATCTAATGGATTAAGATTGTCGGTTGGATTTAATTTATCGGCAGTTCCCCAAACAATGCGTTGACGACCAATGGTTACATCTAAATTTTTAGTAAGAAAACCATACAATTGAATGTATGCTTCCCTTATTTCCAAATTATAAGGGTCAACAATTCCTTTGTTGTACAAATCACTTGATTGTGTAATACCGGGCAAGCCAATATTTCGAAGCCAAACCTCGCTGTAGAATTTTGAATTGTCGGTAATTTTTTTGTCAAACTTTAACGACAAACGGTTTTCGTTCCAAGCCCAGTCGTTTTTACCCTTGAGCAGAAAGCGGTCATCCGTAAGCAGTTCGCCAGATATTTTCAACCTGCTTTCGTCTTGAACCTGTGGTGCAACAATGCTGTCTTGTGCTTTGACTATACTTGATGTTGCCAAGAGCACAATCATTACTGAAAATAAATTTACTCGTTTCATACGCTAAAAATGATTAAATCGATTATGAATGATTCTTGAGATAAGATTAAAGTTGTTAAACACAATAAATGCAATCTGAAGCCCTTCGAACATGAATTCCTTTACAGCCCGTGATAGATTTGTTTTATTAAATTTTGTGGGATGTTTTAGTCCCTCCAGCATCACATATTTCACCCTTTTTTCTTGAGCCTCATAGTAAAGATTGATTAGGGTTTCTACTCCAAACCTTGAGGTTTTGATATCCTCTAGGATAGGAAGTATATCCTTTTTTAAAAGACTCCTTTGACCTGTAAACGATTTAAAGGGGTTTACTTTGTGGTTAATTAGTGTTTCTGTCGGTTGACCGAGTACCATCTCTGCCTCATTTTCGATAATGGGTTGTATTAACTGTACAAAATGTTCTCTTCGTAAATTAGATAAATCAGCATCGCAAAAAACGATAATTTCATTACTTGCCTGTTCTAGCCCCGTTGCCATAGCAAAGCCTTTCCCCATATTCTCCAGCAGGTGAATATCAACTATATTACATACGTTTTTACATTCAAAAATGATTTTTTGGGTGTTATCGGTGGAACCATCATTGACAACAATTATTTCACTAACAATTAATGCCTCTGAAACAGACAAAATAACGTCTTTAATAGTTTTATCTTCGTTGTATGCACAAATTATTGCCGATACTTTTTTCATGCTGTGTTTTTTAAGTTATAGACGTTAGATTTTACAAATTGAGCCCAATTGTGATGTGATTTTGTTTTATCAAATGTAAGATAGGATATTGGGGTTCCTATTTTGACCTTAATTGTCTTATTTCTTTTATTGAATATTTCGTTTGGCAACAATACCAATTCTATATTTGTGCTGATTCCCATGGTTTTTCTTGTAATGTATATCAAATAAAAGAGTAATGAGTTTCTACCATAAAAATAAAATGGGACAATATCGCGTTTGCTTGAAACAGCTTTTTTAATAAAACTTTTTTGCCAGTCACTATCTTCAACTTTCCATTTTTTTATTCTTGAAACCCAGCCAGCAGGAAAATGAGTAATTGGTAAATCAGATTCATATAGCTTTTCCAATTCAATAATATGCTCTTTAGGATTTGTTCCGAATACATTAACTGCTGCAATTATCGGTTTTATATGAGGGACAAACATAAAAACTTCATTACCGATTGCTTTGAATTTGCCGTATTTCTTAGCAACAGTATTTGTTAAAATCAATCCGTCAGCAAATCCAAAGGGGTGGTTTGCAACAAAAAAACATCTACTGTTTTCAGGTAAATTCTCAATGCCTTCAATTTCAACTTTGATGTTTAATTCCTCAATTATCTTAGGTAAAAAATCAACACCCTCGTAATCCGAATATTTTGTCAGTATTCTATTTAATTCCTTTTGCCGGATAATTAGCTTAATCAAATAAATACAAAAGTTGGGCAACATCTTCAACAATTTTGAGTTGCTCTCTTGTATTAGTTTGTTCAGGTTTATATATTCCATAGCCACTACATCTTTGTTTTTAATTCAAGCGAAAAATTTTCAGGATATTTTGCTGTAACGCCTTTATACAATAGGTTTATTTGTTGCATTACTGTATCTATGTCTTTTATTTCATCAATTATTCCTTTAATACCTATTTCTTTTTTACCGTAATCAATATAACCAACTACAATAGGAACATTTGTTCTTAATGCGATACTATAAAAGCCCTTATTCCACTTTGTAACTTTTTTTCTTGTTCCCTCTGGTGAAATAATAATATGTAATTCGCGAGCATTGTTGAACATCTGTGAAACCAAATGAATAGTGTTATTATTATTTACTCCACCGACTGAAATAGAACCGTACAATTTCATAGCAATATTCAAAGGAAAAAAGAAAAGTTTCTTTTTGGAAATAAATTTATACTTAATTCCAAATTCAATAACAGCGAGTTTACCATACAGCGCATCCATATAGCTTGTATGAGGGGCAAAAATTACAATGCTTTTTTTTACATCGGGAAATTCGCCTTTGATTTCCCAACCTAAAATATTTGTGAGAATATAACCTGATATTGTTTTCATTTTTTAACTTGAAACTTATTGTTTTAATTTTCTAACTGTAAAATCATCATCTGTTAAACCTGTGTCGTATTTTACATCAGACATTTGCATTTTGGTTTTATGGTTTTTCTTTAAGTCGGTCATTTCAATTTCAGAGGCATTCCAGTAATTGCCAACTTTTTTAAATGTGTATTTTGCTTCTTTTATCTTATTATTACCCTTGTCGTAATATTCCATAGATTCAGGGTAATAATTCGTTTTATTGATATTCACAATTATTTTAGAATAATCGGATGTTGATTTTGGTGTTAATTCAAGGACAAATACATTACCTTCTGTTTTTAGCAATTTAGGAGTGTATTTGTCGGAATACGGTTTTGCTTCCATATCATCGTAGGAAAAATCTGTACCGGCAAAATTCTGGCTTTTAACACTGGTAGAAATTCGTCTTTCTTTTCCAAAAGCGGGTAAATACAAATACATAATATCATTTGGAAGGGATAAAACAGCTATTCCTGATTGTGAAGCGGGAGCGGTAAACCTGAATATTCGTTTGTCAGTTCCTTTTTGTTGAATGGTGGCTTCGCGGGATTCCTGTTTTCCTGCTTTGTCAATTAAAATAATTTTATTCTTCCCTGTCATATCTTTTGGAGAATACAATACATCGTCCATTTTTTTCAGAATGGAATTTGCATCTTGTGCATTGGCAGAAAATATACTGCCTGCTGCGATTAATACAGTTAAAACTGCTGTTTGAATTTTTGATTTTTTCATTTTATATGTTTTTATATGTTAAATAATTATTTAGCGATTATTTTCTTTCTTCTATTCGCAAGAATTAAGATTACAGGCAAAAGTGTTAATGAACCAAGCCCTGAACCAATCATACTCATTGCTACTAACAATCCGAAATTTTGAAGGGGAACTATCTGCGAGAATAACAAGACAAGAAAACCCACTGATACCGAAACAACATTTATAATTACAGCTTTACCGCTTACCATAATTGTATCTTCCAGTGCCTGATTGATATCTCCTTTTTCTTTCAAGGCATGATTAAAGTGAGTAATCACGTGGATAGAATAATCAATACCAATACCAAGAGCAATGCTTGCCACAAGTACAGTGGCAATATCAAGAGGAATTCCAACTAGCCCCATAAATCCAAATAAAACTACAATAGTTGCAATAATCGGGATGGTTGCATAAATTCCTTTAGCTAAAGAACGCAACATAAAACCAACAATTACAAGAACCAAAGTAATAGCCAATATCAAACTACTGAATTGGCTACGGAGCAAGCTGTTGTTTAGTTTATTATAAACAGCAGGCATTCCGGTTACCTCTATTTTACAATTATCGGTTGAGTTTTCTTTTACAAATTCATCCATGTATTTCCCAAATTTATCCATGGATTTACTATCAACAGAAGCAAATTTTGATTGAATTATACCTTCGTCAAGATTATCGGTAACAAGCTGCGGCATTATATCCTGACCATCTAACAAAAACCATAATTGTTCTATTTTTGCTTTTTCGTCAGGAATTTTTTTCCCTTCTCCCATTACATCATTCATTTCTTCAATGAGGTCGGCAACTGATTGAGTAGTTGAAATATCTGGATATTGTTTCATGTAGTCCTCTGTTTTAATCATTGTTTTTAAAACTTCCGGACTTTGCATATCTCCTTTAAAAGATATAAATACGGGCATTGAACCGCCAAATTTTTTCTGCATTACATCTTCTGAAACTCTAGTTGGATTATCTTTTTTGAAATAGTCTGCCATATTCACGCTTGTCTTGATGAAGAAGCCACCGCCAATGCTTAATATAATCAGAACAGACCAAAATGCTAATGTATATTTTGGATGTTTGAACAGAAGTGCAACCAGTGGTTGCAGAATATAATCGGACAATATCGATTTTTTTGCCGATTTTAATTCTTCAACATTCCTGCTTTGTTTAATTGAGAAGACAGAAACCACAGCAGGTACAAACGTGATGGATAAAAGGAATGAAAAAGCTACTCCCACAGCAGTAAACATTCCAAAATCACGAATTATAGTAAGATAGGAACCGAATATAAACGATACAAATCCAATTGCAGTTGTTATAGCCGCCAAAAATACTGGTAAAACAATATATGATAAAGCTTTAATCACAGCCTTCTTTCGGTCATTGTGGTAGGTTTGGTTTACACGGTTTATAACATGTATTGTATAGGCACTACCAACTGCGAGCAAAATAATAGGTATTTCGTTTGAAATCATTGTCAATTCATAGCCTGTTAAAACCATTAATCCAAGTGTCCAAATAACAGAAATACCAGCTATCAGCAAGGGTAAAACAACTCCTTTTGCTGAACGAAAACTCAACAGTAATACAAATGCTATTAAAAAAAATACGATAGGTATTAGCCAAATCATATCAGCTACGATTAAATCAGAAACATCGTTCATCATCAAGGGCAAACCGCCGAAATACAATTTTTCAGGTAAATTAAGCGCAACTACTTTGTTTTTCACCTCTCTTGCAACTGCCTGTTTGTCGGCATCATGTAGTAATGTAAACATAATAAGGGTTGCAGTGCCATCTTCAGAAACGATTGTGCCTTTATACATTTCTTTTGAAAACAAATAAGTTTTCAAACTGTCTAATTTTTGTTTTGTGTCAGGCAAATTATATTCATCAACGAGCTTTCCAATTTCAATACCTCCATCCGAATTTTTAATATCAATTACGTTTGTCAGGCTTGTTACCGTCGAAATACCCTGTGTAATTTTTAAACTGTCTGTTATTTGTTTTACATGTTGTAACACTTCGGTTTTAAAAACATTGTCAGTCTCTAAAACAATCATTCCCATATCATTTCCGCCAAATTGAGTTCCGATTTTTTTATACAAAGCTGCTGCAGGGTCATCATCGGGTAATGAGCTTATTATATCGGAATTTATTTTCAGATTACTTATCTGATAACCTAAAAAGGCAGTTAGTAACGTAACAACTATAATTGTTATCCATTTGAATTTTATAATTAATTCAGCCAAATTATTCATGTTTCCTTTTATTAATTATTGAACAAATTAGTTTTAAAGTCAGTGCAAAGATAAAAATATTTATTGACCAAATATGTTTTTTAGTCATTATTTTAATAAAAAAAGTTAATTTATTTTTTTTTGCGTTCTTAAACTATTCACTATCATTGATGAAAGCTCATCAATAGTGGTTTCATATTCAGCATACTTGTTTTGCAGGAATAAAGGTATTTCTATACCATTAACAACCATCATAATAATGTTTACAGTAGAATTTATATTTTTTACATCAAGGTAGCCTTCCTTTTTTCCTTTTTTTAGAATAATGATTAATTGTGTTCTTTCAAACTCAGAAAAATCTTCTCTGACATCTTTTACGAAAAGATATTTTTCAAAGAAATCTGCTTTAAGTGTTTCATGGTAGTTTACTGCTTTGTGTAATAATTTTAAACGAGCAAGCATATATTCTTTGAGAATAATTAGAGAATCGGTCTCGCTATTTACAATTTTGGATAATTCCGCCTTAACCGAATTCAACTCTTGTTTTAGTACTTCGTTAAAAAGTTCTTCCTTGTTTTTAAAATAATAATACAAAACTCCTTTTGCTTTATGGATATGCTTTGCTATTTCATCCATTGTAGTTTTATAAAAGCCGAATTTTGAAAAATATTTTGTTGCTGATTCGACAATTAAAATCTTTACTTCTATCTCTTTCATAATAATTGACTTTTATTGTTTACGGGTCAAAATTAATAAATACTATTTACATGACAAAGTTTTCATTATTATTTCTGATTGAATTTACCACAACTATCTCAATATGCACGGGCGGGTTGGAAATTGCAGCTCTTTTGCAAGCCTTTGGTTTTAGCGTTGGCTTGTGCGGGCTTGCAAATGTGCTGCAATGTGGGTGGGGTTTTCTTTTCCAAATTGCCCATCAGGGCAAAAGAGGGAAGGGAAAAAAACAAAATAAATTCCTTCAAGTTGCACTAACTTATCAAAGAGCTTTAAATCTGTCAAACCGATTATTTTTTATTCATTCTTGTAATTGTCTGTCAAGTTGTACGGTTTTTCTACGCCTTGTTGCTAACGGTCGAGTGTATGTGCCGTAAGGGATTGCGGACTACTTTCCTGTCGAAATA
>CAYSIN010000100.1:0-9338 GCA_964431135.1 uncultured Bacteroidales bacterium | reverse complement strand
TGAACAGTAATAACAGAAGAGTGCGTGGACTTATTCCCATACTCAAAAACTACAACTTCACTACCGATGAGAACACGCCTATTGACGAGGAGGTAGCACTCGACCCTGAACTGCTCGGCAAGGTGTTCGAAAATCTTTTGGCATCGTATAATCCCGAGACTGCCATTACTGCCCGTAAAGCCACTGGAAGTTACTATACTCCTCGCGAAATTGTTGAGTACATGGTTACAGAGTCTCTTGTGATGAATCTGGCAGGCACCCTCGGCGATGAGCCAGAAACTATTGAAAAGTTGAAAAAACTTTTTTCCTATTCAGACGATAGCATTCCGTTCGATGCCGAAGAAACGGAAAGTATAATCAGTTCTATCGAAAAAATCAGGATACTCGACCCTGCTTGTGGAAGTGGCGCTTTTCCGATGGGGATACTGCATAAACTGGTTCTGGCATTGCATAAGCTCGATCCGCAGAACATAAAATGGAAAAAACGTCTAATAGAGGGTGTTCCTCCAGAACTTCAGGCAGAAGTGGAACAATCGCTCCTAAACAAATCGCTCGACTACATCCGTAAACTCGGGCTTATAGAGCATTGTATTTTTGGCGTTGATATTCAGGAAATTGCCATCCAGATAAGTAAACTCAGGTTTTTTATTTCGCTGCTAATCGAACAGGAAATTGACGACAGCAAGGAGAACCGCGACATACGCGCTTTGCCAAACCTCGAAACCAAGTTCGTGGCTGCAAATACCCTGATTGGGCTCGACGGAGGTCTGACCCTTAAAAGCGATGAAATAATGAAACTTGAAGAAGAGATTTTCAACGTCAGGGAAAGAATATTCTATACCAACAGCCGTTCCGAAAAATATAAATTGCAGCGTAAACTGACCGATATACGAAACCAACTGAACACCGAACTTGCAAAAGTCGGCTTCCCAAATGACAAGGCAGAAAAGATTACGCAATGGGACCCGTTCGACCAGAACACCCATGCCGAATGGTTCGACCCAGAATGGATGTTCGGAGTGAAAAAAGAAGAAATCAAAAAGACTTTAAAGGCTTTTAATATTACATGGGTAACTCATAACAGTCGGAGAAGAGAATTTGATATGCCTTCCCTGACGCATGGGGAGAAGCCAATAATTCTAAACTTTGAAGAAAGAAATATAATTGCTCAGTTGCTTGCTCAAAGAATAAAAGAAAAGAAATATAGAATTCTTGCAATGAATGTACTGAGTGATCATGTGCATTTGCTATTGATAGCGGAGCAAAAAGATGTTCCAAGCATTGTAGGAGACCTCAAGGGATATGTTTCGCGTATGTTCCACCTTGCCATGGACACATACAGTAGTCTTGCAACCCACGGGATAGAGGGTCCTGCAACCCACGGTGCAACCCACGGTGCAACCCACGGTGCAACCCACGGTGCAACCCACGGGTTAACCCGTGGGTTGCTATCCAGTGACTCTCTATCCCGTGGGTTGCTGTCCAGTGACTCGCAGTCCTGTGGGATGCAAGACTCGCAGTCCGTCGCTACCTATTCCGATGGCACACAACTGAAACTCTGGGCAAAAGGCTATAGTGATACTTTCATTGACAGTGACCTGCATTTTGCAAACGCTATAACCTATATCGAAAATAACCACATAAAACACGAACTTCCCTCTATAGATTTTTCTCTTGTAAAAAATGCTCTTACTCCAACAGAAAATGCGTTCGCTCCTATATATGTGGAAACCGGCTTCGACATTGTGATTGGCAACCCGCCATATATTCAACTTCAAAAGGCATTTGATGCGAAACGCAAATATGCCGATCTGTACAAGAATCAAAAGTTTAAAACATTCGATCGCACCGGAGATATTTACTGTTTGTTCTATGAAAAAGGGATAAACCTTCTTTGCGATGGCGGGCATCTTGCCCTTATCACCTCCAACAAATGGATGCGTGCCGGCTATGGTGAAAAACTCAGACAATTTTTTAACAGTCATAATGCAAAAATACTCATAGACCTTGGACCAGGCGTATTCGAGAATGCCACCGTTGATACGAATATCCTGATAATACAAAAAGCAAAAAAACAAAATTGGCTGCATGCCGTTACCATAACCGAAAAGAAAAAAGCCAATATTGACTTTTCAACGCTGCTTGAACAAAACGGTGTTATACTGCAAAACCTTACCGGCGATGCATGGTTTATAGGAAGCGATGCCGAACAACGGCTGAAAGAAAAAATTGAACGCATCGGCAAACCTCTTAAAGATTGGGATGTGAATATTTATTATGGAATAAAAACAGGTCTCAATGATGCATTTATTATAGAAAGTGCTAAACGACAAGAAATTTTAGACAATTGCAAAGATGATGATGAGCGTCGCCGCACCGAAGCAATTATCAAACCGATATTGCGCGGACGAGATATAAAGCGATATTATTACGAGTTGGCTGGGCTGTGGGTGATAGTGATTCCTGCGGGATGGACAAATGCAAACAGAAATAAAGAAAATGCCGAAAATTTTATAAATAATCAATTTCCAGCATTAATGTATTATTTAAAACAATTTGAAACAAAAGCAAAAAAGCGGTACGACCAGGGCGATTATTGGTGGGAATTGCGAGCTTGTGCTTATTATCCCGAGTTTGAGAAGGAGAAGGTGGTGTGGGCGGAAACTGATCAATCACTTAATACAGTTATTGTTCCTTCAGGTATGTACTTACAAAAAACGTGTTTTATGATTATAACAAAAATTCCACAAATAATAAATGCATTTTTAAATTCTTTAATATCACAATGGTATATAAGAAAACAAAGTTCAAATTTAGGTGAAAAAGGAATGTCTTTAACTAAGCAAACAGTTGGAACCATCCCCTTACCGCCCATCACATCATCCAATCAGCCAATTGTCTCGCAAATCGAATTGCTTGTGGATAAAATCCTCGCCGCAAAAAAAGATACCCCGCATTCAGATACCAGCGAATGGGAAAAAGAAATCGATCAATTGGTATATCAATTATATGAATTAACGGATGCGGAAATAGCGGTGGTAGAAGGGGAGAGAATAAACAACAGATTACCAGATGAATAAACTGATAGGCTGTGATTTAAAAAAGAAAAAAATAATAATTATATTTGTGTAAGATAATAAAACATGGATGAAAAAATTACTATGGAGAATGAACATATAGAAAAAAAATCAATAAGAATTATAACACGTAAACAACCTACATGGGATGAATTAGCTAAAGATTGTGTTTGTTTTGCCAATGCAAGAGGAGGTAAAATTTATATTGGAATTGAAGATGATGAAGAAACACCACCAAATAATCAGATCATTAATGATGAGTTAATAAATCAGGTAAGAAAAAGAATTGCAGAGTTAACAATAAATGTTGGTGTAATACTATCAAAAAAGACTGCAACTAATGGTGGAGAATACATAGAAGTAGAAATAAAACCCAGTCAATCATCAGTTGCTTCCACAACTGATGGTAGATATTACATAAGGATATCTGATGTTTGTAAACCCGTAATGCCAGATGATCTAAACAGATTATTTACGGATAAACCTGCTTTTATTTGGGAAACAAATGTTGTACAAAAAATAACTCTTGAACAGTGTGACCAAACAAAATTAAGTCAATTCGTTAATGATATAAAGAACTCAATCAGGGTAAGCGAATTTATCAAACAAAAATCAAAAGAAGAAATACTTTCATATTATCAAATGTATGATGGGAATTATCTGTCTAATTTAGGCATTTTATGGATTGGAGCAAACCAACAACGGGCAAATCTATCCTATGCACCAATTGTACAATTCATCAAATATGATCAAAATGGATATAAAATCAAAAAAGAGTTGTGGGATGATTTTTCGCTTAATCCCAGAGAACTTATTCAAAGTATATGGGAAAGGATTCCGGAATGGAAGGAGGGAATTGAGATATCCGAAGGGATTTTTGGTAGGAAAATAATTAATAATTACAATGAAAATGTGGTTAGAGAATTACTTGCCAATGCATTAGTTCATAGACCTTATACTACACGAGGTGATATCTTTATTAATCTATATCCAGATAAGTTAGAAATTCATAATCCTGGATTGTTACCTTTGGGAGTTACCCCTGCCAATATCTTACATCAATCGGTAAGGCGAAACGAACATCTTTCAAAAATATTCTATGATTTGAATTTGATGGAAAGAGAAGGGAGTGGTTATGACAAGATATTTGAAATTCTAGTTAGTGAAGCAAAACAGCTGCCAATTGTAGAAGAAAAGAATGACAGAGTTGTAGTTACAATATTTAATACAATAAAGAATGAAGAAATAATACAACTGATTGAAAAAATACAACAAAAGTATGAGCTTAATCAAAAAGAAATTATTTGTTTAGGTATCATTGCTCAAAATAAAAGTATAATTGCTACTGAATTCGCTAAACAAATACAATCTCAAGATGATAAACAAATAAAAAATTGGCTAGGTAATCTTTTGCGCTATAAAATTGTTCAAACAAAAGGTAAGACTAAAGGAATGCAATATTATATTAACCCTTCTATATTAAAAGGTACTTCATTTGAAAAGACCGATTTATCTAATATTCAAGAGCATAGATTAAAAACTCTCATTTGGGAAGATATTGATAAATACCCAAATTCGTCATTAGTAGATATTCACAAAAGAATTGGTGAAGAAATTCCTATTAGAAAAATAAGAAAGTGCTTATATGACGCTGTAAAAAATGGTGAAATTAAAACAATCGGAGGTAAAAAATTCCGTAAGTATTTTATTGACAAAAATAGGGGGTAAAAAACTTAATTTTTTATTGATTTAAAAAAAAGAAAATAACTAACATGTTGAATATAAACAAGTTTTATTGACAAAAAAGTGGGGTAAAAAACCTTATTTTTTATTGACTATAAAAAAAGAAATGACCCTGTTCAAAGACAAATACCGTATTGAATCTATCCGGGTGCGTGGATACGATTATTCCCAACCGGGTGCATATTTTATTACCATTGTTACGTACAACCGGCAATGTTTATTCGGAAATATTGTGGATGGTGAAATGCGTTTGAATGAATATGGGGAATTGGTAAAAACCGAATGGCAAAAAACCGGCATTATTCGGCCGAATATTGATGTGGATGCATTTGTTGTTATGCCAAATCATTTGCATGGGATTTTAATTATTACGGACAATGATGAATTTGGTAGAGACACGTTGCAACGTGTCTCTATGATTACGAATACGGATACCGACATGAGAAAAATCGAACAATTTGGAAAACCCACCAAAAATTCAATTCCAACCATTGTACGATTGTTCAAATCAACCACCACAAAAAAAATCAATCAACGGTGTCAAACGCCAATGCAACCATGGTGGCAACATAATTATTACGAACACATCATCCGAGATACCAATGATTTATCACGTATCCGTAATTATATTATGGATAATCCACAAAATTGGAACAATGATGAATATAAATAATCCATCGTGGGGCATATAATTATATTACCAAAAATTATACGCCCCATCACAAATAATAAATAAAAATATGAACACATCAAATACAAATTATCATCGCCATTCAATACGTTTGTCATTGATGCATTTGTTGTTATGCCAAATCATTTGCATGGCATTTTAATTATTACGGACAATGATGAATTTGGTAGGGACACGTTGCAACGTGTCTCCACGATTACGAATACGGATACCGACATGGGAAAAATCGAACAATTTGGAAAACCCACCAAAAATTCAATTCCAACCATTGTACGATTGTTCAAATCAACCACCACAAAATTCATTTCATTCTTTTGTGAGCGGTTTGGTATAAGTTGTTTATAAAAATTCCCTTTTTATGAAATTTTATATTTGCTATTTGAAATTTTAATTCAAATTAGTAACTATGCCAACTTTTATATATCCATGCTCGCTTTGTCCAGCAATTTCATCGTTTATTATTTGATAACTGCCACCAATAAAGGCTTTTAGATGCATCGGTTTATTCAACAAATAATATATACCAACATCCATACACCACACGTTTTGTTTATTCCCTACCAATAAATAATTTCCATATTCGGTGCGGTTATCGTTGTATGAGCGATAAATATTGTCTCCTGCATTGGTATCTGCATTCCCTTTTCCTGATTTATAATAACGTACTATTCCCAATATATTCCACCGTTTAATAGTATAATTTATCTGTGCTATCACCTCCAAAAAATTAGCCCCCAGTGGCGATGCCATGGGTTCATGCATGTTTCCCCAGTTGCTCAAATAATTGCTGTGTGCATACGTAAACGGACGTACAACATTGCATTCCAATAATCCAAACAACTGCGAAACATTAAACAATCTATAAGTTTTAATACCTGCCTGTCCGCCAAACTTATTGCCCCACCATCCTTTTTGTGCTTTTATTTCCGACAATTTAAATTCGTCTATAAGCAACTGTCCATATAGATGTGTATGTTTGAATATCCGATAACGCAGACCAGCACCCATGATTACATTATCGGGTGAGCCCAATGAATATTCCACAGGGCGAAAAAATATAATTGGGTTAAGATAATTTACATCTATGCCACGATTACCTATAGAATCGTGCACTTGCCATATCACCGTTTCAAAAGCATTTATATTTAACCGTTTGTTTATGTTCCAACTTAAATAATGCAATGTGCAGTTTTTTCTTTGTTCAGGCATGGTGAACGATAAATTTTTTGGTTCATTCAAAAATCCATATAAAATCAGATATTCAATTTTCCAAATTTTTACCGTCCCTTTTAAATAAGGATACGGTGATGCATTATCCGATAAAAACAACGAACGATACCCATCACCTAAAAAATGTTTGCCAACACCGACATCAAAAGATAAATACGGAAGCGTTTGCCAGTATAAGTTTCCCATGAAACTTGTTTTATACCAGTATGGATGGTCTGCATTAATTTCTCCGACATGACTAAGCATTCCCGTAGAATCGGCTGTTTGATTTTGTTCATCGGTTGGCTTTACCATCCATTCAGAAACATTTACCGTTAGCGATAATTTTTTAAATACGGTAGCATACAGCGACAAACCGTAATGATGCATTTGTTCAACATGCTGATTAAATAACGAATTGATGACAGGCTTAACCAGTATTGAAATGGACGTATCTTTTCCTGATACCAGTGGTTTGACAGAATCCTGTATAATCCATTGTGAAAAATTCAACATGTATGGCTTTATGGATGTATGTCCCTTCACATTGCCATATACCTTTTCTTCAAGTCTTTTATCATCCTGTAAACTATACGGATAATAAAAATATTGTGCCTGTAATTGAAAACAGGAAATAAAAAGCAATATGAAGAAAAGGTTAAATTTCACGATGTAAACCTACATTTTTTTATGAAATATTCCAAAGTCTTAAAAAAACAAACTACCTTTATGCAATGATAGTAATAACAGATTCTACAAGTTTCACGGGGTCGCATTTATTGCTCGAACTGTTAAAGAAAAATGAATCGGTAATTGCCATTAAGCAACCTACTTCCGATATTTCTTATACACAACAAGTATTTGCACTACATCATGCCTCACCCCTCTTTAATAAAATTCAATGGCAGGATATTGATTTGACAAAATTTTACGATGTGGTTGAAGTCTTCAATGGCGTAGATGTTGTATTTCACACCACTGCTCAAGCAAGCCTTCATCAGAGAAACAATAAAACGCAACTTTTTCATCAAGTCAAAATAATCCAAAATGTTGTCAATGCCGCTTTGCTTCAATCAGTTAAACGCTTTGGTTATGTCAGTTCTATAGCAACCATTACTAATTATTTCAATGGCAAAGGAGTAGAAAATGCACCGTTTGAAATTCTTACATCTCATCAGCCACAAACTCTTTCCATTAATTTGTCGGAATTGGAAGTTTGGCGAGCCATACAGGAAGGATTGCCTGCTGTCATTATTAACCCGTCGTTTATTCTTGGCTACAGTCCTTGCTGGCACTATCATGCATCGCATATTCATGACTTGATAAAAAAATTCTCCTCCTATCCAGCAGGTACGGGAAGTTTTATTGATATACAGGATGTTGTTTCCATTTTAATGCAACTTACTATCCATACTTCCATCACCAATCAGCGCTTTATTCTGACATCAGAAAATATACGATATCACGATTTCTTTAAACTTTGGCTTGAACAATGGAACATAGACAAACCCTTGAAACCCATCAGTAAAAATGCGATGCTCCTGCGTTATTATTTGAATTTTATGTCATGGAAAAAAAGTGATTGCTTTTCACCACAGACAGCAAACTTATTATACAGAGATATTACGTTTAGCAACGAAAAAATTTGCGATACACTGCAACATGCCTTTATCCCTATAAAAGAAAGTATAAAAACAATGTACGATTATAATACCTTTTTATCGAAATAGTTTTTTTCTTACTTTTGTTGATTGAATGTATATTTATACTTATGTCAACTGAACTTGAACTATTAAAGGAAGAAGTACTGCCATGCAAAAAGTGTACGTTAGCCACAGGTCGTACCCATGTTGTTTTTGGAGAAGGCTTTGTTCATGCCAAAATAATGTGCATAGGCGAAGGTCCTGGTCGTGATGAAGATATACAAGGTCGCCCCTTTGTTGGACGCAGCGGTCAGTTGCTTGACAAAATACTATCCGTATGCGGCTTTTCCCGTGCCGAACATGTATTTATTGCCAACATTGTAAAATGTCGTCCCCCCAATAATCGCGCACCGTTGCCCGAAGAAAGAACAGCCTGTTTGCCTTTTCTATACAAACAAATTGAACTGATAAATCCTGCCATTCTTGTTCTCCTTGGTGCTACTGCCCTGAATGGATTAATTGACCCTTCCTTGAAAATAACAAAAGTTCGGGGTCAATGGCTCTCATGGAACAATCGTCTAGTAATGCCCACCTTTCATCCTTCTGCCTTACTGCGAAATCCTAATTTAAAAAGAGACACATGGGACGATTTTAAGAAAGTGGTCGCAAAATATCGTGAATTGGTAAATCCACAACATCATTCTGACTATTGCTAAATAGTCGTCCCTTAAAAAGTATCTATCCTATTAAATATGAATTATATAATGTCGTATTTATAAGAAAACTTTGTTAAAAAATATTTGGTGGACTGAAAAATAAAGTTATACCTTTGTGAGTGTATATTTATATACGTAGTTACAAAATGAACTATTTAAGACACATATTCAATATTGCTCATATAAACAGCATTTATCAAAACAACTCCATGGTGGATAATGGAAATATAAACGTAATTGTAAGTTTACACAGATGTTA
>CAYSIN010000099.1:0-9352 GCA_964431135.1 uncultured Bacteroidales bacterium | reverse complement strand
CAGGCTTGCAAAGTGCCAGAGTATGGGCAAGAGCTTATTTCCGTTCTATAAGGAGCGAAAACGTTTAGCGATGGCATCCGGGTTACCATCCACGAATCGGAGATTCCATCGATCTGAAAGATAATGAATGCATTTCTAATGCATGATTCGGCTTTATACAAAAGATGGTCATAAATTTAGCAAAGACTGGCCCTGAAGGTTTCTTTTCTCAAGCTATTCAAACTATAACGGTTGCGTGAATGAAGCGTTGGGGATTGCCGGCTTCATTCCTATCCGCAGACACAAACCCCAATGCGAGGCAAAACGCTTGATTTAACTACTTAAACTCTCATGCTTTATACATGATGTTAGCGAAAGTTGTTTATTGCCATTTTATCTTTTTGGTAAATGTTGGTATTGTTGAATTATTTTCATAATATTCAATCGTTGCGCTACCTGAAGTTTCCAAATTTATTAGCATACTCATTAATTCATTTTGTCGCTGCGAATTTATTGTAAATCCATTTGGATACTCATTTATTAATTCCCAACCTGAAACTGGACCTCCAATCGAAATGTTTGAACCAATAAATTTAATCTTTAGTGTTTTATTTAATGGAATAATTGCAGCAACAGAATATGGGGCTGCTTGATAAATTGTATCAGAAGGAACTAAAATATTTTTGATTTTACCATCTGGAGCCATTACAGGGTCAGGTGAGGCAATTAAAGGATAAGTAAAATTGGTATATAAATTATTACTGTATTTTTCTTGAAATATTGCAATATACTTTTCAAAATTAGGAATTGAAACGATTTGTCCAAGGTTTGAATATCTTTTCTCAATATTTTTACGAATATCAATGAGATTTAATTGTGAAATATTGAAAAGTAATGTATCAATTAGTTTTCTATTTGAAATTAATCCATCTGTTGCAAAGTCGGAAGACAAATTCGAAAGAAGTTGAGTTAATTCTGCTGTTAAAGTTGAACGTTCATTCCAAATCATGGTATATCTCTGCAAGATTAAAGAGAATGATAAAAGAACTGCATTATAATCTTCTTTTGCTGAAATGTCGAGATTATCAAAATCCTTATCAAATAAATCTATGATACCTAAGAAACATAAAAACTCAGATTTTGCTTGTGTATTGGCATCTTTAAAACTCTTTCCAGTTGATACCAGATTTTCAATTCTACCTTTTATTAAATGTGTTAAAACATTAATATTTACTGATTCTTTGGCAGTTAAATCTGTTATAGCTTGTAAAGAAAGAGGGGCACTTGATAATTCGCCATATATCTCGCTAAAATAAAATCCATTCGCAGTAAGTAATGCCAGATTTGAATTAAGCTCAATATTGTTCAAATTAAAACTTCCATCATCAGTCACAATTGAAGTTGTAAATGATTTTCCTGTTTGGCCAAGACTTGAGTTCAACTCGTTAAGAGTTATATTTGTACCTGTAACTAATGGACCTTTTTGTGCCTTACCCTTAAACGTGTATATCTTTGAATTATCAATGTCTTTTTTACAAGATATAAATAATCCGATAATTAATCCAAGTAATAAAATACTAATTTTTTTCATAATCATTTCGATTTTAGTTTATGTTGGTTCGTTTTTTTACAATTTTCGCTAACGTTCGGCGGTATTTGGCGTTGGCGCAGTCCCGATAACTATCGGGACACGGTGGCGCGTGTTTTTGCAGTCGCGGTGCGGAGCGCCAATGACATATACCGACCTGTTACCAGCTGTGCTTATTTACAAAGTAATAAACTTAATATACTTATCTCCAAAAGAGGTTGTTCTCCGGTCCCCAAGAAGCTTTAATCCACTGGAAACGGTCATTACTCCAAATTGGCTACTCTTAAGTTCTGTTAACCCATATTTATTCAAGTCATCTAAAGCGATCTTGACGGTGTCAAATTCTATATCTGGAAAAATTAAAGGTATAAAATCTTTATAATGCCCTTGAATTTCATTCTCTTCCAGACCTTTTCTTTTAATATAGTCCCGTGTATCATGCAGAAAATTAAGTATCTGGATATGAAGGACTGTCAATTGTTTGGTTAAGTTAAGAAAGAACTCTTTCTCTAATTGAATTAAAGATTTATCTATTGTTGCGTTTACTAATATTGCCTTAAAAGAGTCTATCTTCTCTTTTTGATAATTCTCAGAAGCGGCTTTAAAACACTGTTCAAAGAGAAATGCAAATTCATCTGTTGTAATGTATTCAATATCAACTTTATCTTCTACCTTTTTGAACTCCTGACTTAGTTCCTCAACGAATGTTTCAAGTCTTAGAAATCGTCTCGTTGGGATGAAATCTGATAGAAGCATAGAAATTGGAGATCCAATCACTGATAAATTCAGCAGGGACTTTAAAAGAGTTACAATTGAGTCTAGACTCGCAGAATTCGCAAGACTTTTCTCAATTCTTTTTTTAATTACTGAACTTTTTTCCATTTTATGTCGAGTAGGGATTTTAGCATTGCTGGTAACGGTTGAGACTATATGCAGTAAGAAAATTCGGGCTACTTGTCTGTCCACCAATACAAAATTTTATACGAAGTAGAAAACCTGAATTACTACTAACACCCTTATTGCATATAGCCTTTGTTAGCGGTTCGGTGTTTGTTGTTATATCTATCTTTCTCAATTTAATTGTGTATCTAATTTCAAGTTCAGAACTTATTTTTCTTCATATCCTTTTTGTAGTTTTTTATCATTTTTCCAAATTCTTTATCTTTCTTTCGTCTTTCTTCAACCGTTGATTCAAAATATTCTTTTTCCCGCTCCATTTTCAGATAATTTTCATAAGATTTTTTGTCAATTTCACCTTTTTCAACTGCTTCAATTACTGCACAACCAATTTCATTTGTATGTGTACAATCCCTAAATTTGCAATTTAGGGAAAGGTAAATAATTTTGTCAAAAGTAGTTTCTAATCCGCTTGAAGTATCAGCAATTCCAACTTCTCTCATCCCCGGATTGTCAATAAGAATTCCACCACCTTCTAGAACAATTAATTGCCTATGACTTGTTATGTGTCTTCCTTTTTTTGTACTTTGGCTTATTGAATCCGTTCTCATTAAAGTTTTTCCTAAGAGATTGTTCAATAATGTTGACTTACCTACACCCGAGGAACCAAGCATACAATAGGTTTTCCCTTTTTCAATAACCATTTTAAGTTCTTCGTATCCAGCCTGAGTTGTATTGCTGATTGCAAAAATTGGAATATTATTTATCCGTTGTTTTATACTCTTAATAATATTAGTTTTTTCTACTTCACTTATTAAATAATCTGTCTTCGTAAGCACAATTATTGGTTTTACATTAGACGAATAACAAATTGTCAGGTATCTTTCAAGCCTATTTACATTAAAGTCTTTGTAAACGGCTTGAATCAGAAATGCATAATCAATATTTGTTGCTATTATTTGTACTTCTCCAAATCGACCAACGGCTCTTCTTGTAATCATTGATTGTCTCGGTAATATTTTATGTATTACCGAGAATTCAGCATCATACGTTGTTAATGCAACCCAATCGCCAACCGCAGGGAAATCTATACGGCTTTTTGCTAAAAATCGTAAATTTCCGGTTATTTCTGCTTCATATTCACCGTTTTCGGTTTTTACAATATATCTTTCCTTATGTTCCGCAATGACTCTTCCAATCTCAAAGTCAGAAAGGTTATTCTCAACTCTTAATTTTTGGAGTTCTTCATTGTATCCGAGATCTTCTAATTTCATAACTTCTGCCATGTTTTTGTTTTCCTCACACTGGCCGCTAACGTTGATAATATGGGGCGTTTGGCATTTTGAAACACCAACCTATCAAACGCTATATATTATAGTAAATGTTACCATGTTCAAATTTAGCACTATCCGCCAAATGACCTATATTTATTGTTAGGGGCTGGTATTTTTTGTCATTTTCATTTTTTCATTACCGAGTAACTAAAACTCCAATTGCTCCTACAAAATCAATCATAAAGTGATATCCGATTGCTGCTTCGAAATCTCTTCTAATTAACAAAATACCCATTGGCAGTCCATATAAAATCGTTAGACTAAAACAGCTTTGAAGGCTTAAATAATTACTGTGTCCAAATCCAAAAAATACAGAACTTATTATCAAAGCAGTTAAAATTGGTATATATTTTTTTGTCGTCTTAGCCGAAATCACTGCATAAATAAATACAATTATAAATAAACGCATCCAAGTTTCTTCCATAATTCCAGCTTCGAGAGCCAAAATTGGTTGCCAAAATTGAGTTATCCAATTTAGTGCGTTGGTTGTAATAGAATCATTCAAATTCGATAATGCCATTGGTATTGCAAATAAGCAACCCAACGCAAATGATTTGAGTACACCTCTAAATGAATGTTGATTAATTAAAATAATCGTTAATGGAAACCTATCATTAAGAACAGAGCCCAAAATAAATGTTGAACTAATTATTAAGAATATTGCTATTAGTGTAGGAATGTTATTATACATTCCAATAGCTGACAAGCAGCCTAGAATTAATCCATTTACAATATATGTCTTCGTAATGTCTTTCTTAAATTTTATAAATAGCCAAATGGATATAAGTATAGTACTAATTGCTACTATCAGAATTACGTAAGTCTTCAATCCAATGAATAATAATAATCCAGATATTCCAATAACAATAATTAGAGTACCCCAAATATCATTTCCTTTAAATTCAATTAGCTTTTCGGTGTGTTTAATTTTCTCGTTCAGAAAGTTTGAGTCTAAAAGCGAAAGAATAAAAGAAAAAACATAAATATAATTTACAGTCTGAATTATCCAATTGGGAAGAGATATAAAAATCAATTCCAATGAAAAGATAATTGCAGAGACAATCCATATTGCTAAAAATATTTTATTCTTCGTACTCATCTGTGATTGACATTTTTAAAATTTCATTTATTAATCATTGCGAGATTTTTCAAATTCACTTATAATAGTTTTCGCTTTCTCATAATTGTCATCGGTAATAACAATTTTTACTCCACCTGCTTGTCTCCATACGTTTCCCCCTCTCGTTCCCATAATTTCATCTTTTAAATTTGATTCAATTCCTTCATTATCCAAAAGATTTTTAATCATTTGGCACTCAAATAGTGTTCCTTCATAAATTTCTACAAGTCTCATATTAAGATATTTTTAGCTTTTAACCTTATTAAAGAATGTGTCGTGAGCTATACTGGCCCCTAACGGTTGGCGGTATGAAACGTGCCGGATTGCGGAGTTGCGAACCTATCCCTTGTAATGAACCTTGATGCGGGACGAAAAGCTTGCAAAACCACTAAATCCGGCATGTTTTATGACCGCTTGTTAGAAACTGTGCATTTTTCAAGCCTATTCAATTATCAACTTATGGGATTCAGTTATTGTTCCACTATTTATCAAAATCAAGTAAGTACCTTTTTGTAAATCTGATACATTTACCGTGATTGATTTTTGATTGGTATTCGTTTTTTTAATCTTTTTGATTGTACCAAAAGAGTCATAAATTTTAACATCACCTACTGTCACAACTTCATTTGTTACATCGGTTTCTGAAATAGTCTGTGCATCAGTAACAGAAATAGTAATTTCATTATCTGCTGGATTTGGATAAATGGAAAACATTGCCGGACCAACTCCTGAAGTAACGTAGCCCGAACGCCACAAATAACTGCTCCACCCACAACTATTACCTACTCTTACAGAAACGTCAAAGTATTTCTTCAACGAACCAGTTACTTTAGCTGTTTTTACAGTAATTGTTTTTGTTCCTTGTCCAGTTAAAATAGTACCACCAGCAACAACCCAATTATACATATTAACGCCCTGATTTGTTGGGTGATTTACCGTGAAAGTGTATTCTGATTCGCTGCCAAACTCCATCCCATTGCAACAGAATCCGAGAATACTTGTTGGTATTGAGGGTATACCGCTCCAAACCGATTTACTAAGTAATGTAACATTACCACAACCCGATACTAAAACAGCTTGAATCCAGCTACTTCCACTACCTGTTGATTTAAAAGTACATGAGTTTGAATTTTGACCTGAATATATAGTTAAGTAGGAACCCGAACTCCATTGAACAGTGCAACCCGTTGGTAAATTGCTAACAGAAAATGTGGAACCAGATGAGCAAACTAAATTAGAACCCGAAATTGAAGGTTGAGTGGATTGGTTACCCACTCCAACTGCATACCAAGCATTCTCAACTTGTCGAACAAGTAAACTATTTGCACCGCACAAGGCTGTTGCTGCATTTATCATACCAGTTCTAAGGCCTGCATAGGTTGTAGTGTTGTCTAAAAAGTTATTAAATACAGCTTCAACAATTAAGTCTTCAGCAACATCCATTCCCATGCCATAGACAGTATAAACATTTCCAACATCATTAGTTCCACTTCCACCATTTACCAATAAATAAAACCAATGTGATAACACCCCACTACGGACATAAGAATCACCTGAATTGTATTGCGAACTACCGAAAGTATTAGCAATCGGTTGCATTGCATTTGGGTCATTTGTATTTTGAAGGTTTCTTAGACATGCATGGTTTAGGGTGATTTGTTCACCAATTTGCCATGTTGAATTTGGTCGTATGCGGCTTTCTAATATTGCACCCCAAATGTCACTTAACCCTTCATGAAATGCACGAGGGTCTCCTGTTACACCCCACCCAATTTGAAAATCAGTAATGCCATGCCCAAACTCATGTGCAACAGCATCTATGGATGCTACAGGACGAAAATTGACAGCACCATCACCAAAAACTAATAGATTTAGAGTTGGATTCCAACCAGCATTATCACGGTCATTATTGGTAGTGCCATATCGAATATGAGCATCAATGGCGAAACCATTATTATTGAAACTATTAATACCATGAACATTATTAAGTCTTGTATAAATCTGTTGTAAAGACCAATGTACATCTAGCCCCATATCGTTTTCATTGGCAGAATGTTCTGCAGCAGTCCAATTATTATCATTATCAGATAATTCAATCCTGTTTTGAATATTCGTACTCCCATTTAAATTCCATGTATGGATTATTGCCCCACGAGTAGAATCTGCCAAATGAAACGCCCCTGTATAATTTTGAGTTATTGCCTGCCGAGTCCCACTATATCTTGTAGTAAACGTTCCAGTAGCAGCCCAATCCAGTATTGATGGTTCTGTTAATAGAACTTTGCAACTATGAGCATCAATATATCCAATTTCATTATTATTTTCATGATTGGCATACAAATAAATTTTATAAACAAGCTGTGGCAAAGGATTTTGCTCATCGGAAACATTTTTGATAAGTAATTCACTGACATATCCAGTAACAGAATCAATTGGGATATTCTTATATTCAACAAAACAATCTTTCGCCTTTTCTTCTGTTATTGATGGAGCTACACTTAAGTTCCCAATTTTAAAATAATGACCATGCGCATAAAACAATTTGCCGTTTTTGTAATGAAAATTATATCCCGCCCCTTCTACTTTAATGCCTTTAAAATACTGGTCGTAATGTTCATTTTTAAAATCCTTCTTTTTGTCTTTTGAAGGTTCAAGTATAAAATATTCATTTTCGGAAGGTTTAATAAATTCATTAATGAAGTCTATAGAGGAAGAAGGGATTTTGGATTTATCAATACTATCTGGATATTCCACCGATTGAACGATACCATTTTTGTCTTTTGTAATTTTAGGGTCAATTGTTTTACTTTGCGAAAAACTGAAAACGTAAAAACCAATAGCTAAAGCTGAAAGAATAATTTTTTTCATGTTGGATTATTTTAAACGTTTATAAATAGAAGTATTAAAAATCATTAAAGAGTAAGCATCCAGACGTAATTTATTGTTTTTGTCAAAAAGAGTATATTTATATTCGAAGATTAACTCGAATCCATCTTCCCTTAAAGTTGATATATATAAGATGGAGTCTTCAATCCAATATTTTTTATAATTGTTGGTATTTGTTTTATAATCAAATTGCCTTATTACGCTATCAGGTAAATATTCTTCATATCCTAAAGGGTCTTCAATATATTCCATACTTGGCCAATTACCTAATTGAGTTATTTCCCATTTTCCTAGAATAGCCTTTTTAGGGTCAGTTTCAATTTTTTCCTTTTCACAACTTAGAAATATTATTGAAACAAGCACTGATAAGTAAATAAATCTTCTCATATTTTAAATTTTTTACTACGCTTTAAATTATCATATTATGATTCAATTTCGTTTATAAAAGTTGCTTCCATATATCACTTTTAGTTGTAGCTGGTTTTGTTGCATTGTTTCTAACGTCTGTGTAAAACTTAATTGCACTTTATACATTATTACTGTTATTGCATGTAAGTGCTTATTATTCTATTGGTTATCCTCTAAAATTCTATCCAAGGGGCTTCTGATTTTTGCAAGAGATTTTTTACTGACATGCGTATAAATCTCTGTCGTTTTGCTTGATTCATGCCCCAGTAAGGTTTGAATATAGCGAATGTCAACCCCTTGTTCAAGTAAATGTGTGGCAAACGAATGCCTTAATATATGAGGTGTCACTTTTTTTGTTATCCCAGCTTTTGCAACCGCTTTATTTAAAATAGTACGAATACTTGATGGACTATACTGTGTTCTGTTTGGACCTTCAAACATCCAATAATTCGGTTTGTATTGCTTCAAATAAATTTTCATTATTGATGCGGTTGCTTCAGACAATACAGTTATCCTATCCTTTTCTCCTTTACCACCGCGAACAAAAATTAACCTCTTGTCAAAATCAATATCCATTTTACGCAAGTTAATAAGCTCACTTCTTCGAAGGCCGGCGGAATATGTTGTTGTCATAATTGCCTTGTGCTTTATATTATCCAGCGCATTTAAAATCAACAACGTTTCTTCCTCCGAGATAACATCAGGCAGAACCTTATCCCTGCGCGGTCGATCGATTTGGTAATATTCCTTGTCCCTACCAAGCACCTTTTCGTAATAAAACTTAATCGAATTTTTGTATTCAACCTTTCAGGATTAGGCTTAAACAAATATAAAAATTTACTATTATGAATAAAAGGGATTGTCGGAAAAAATTTCATGGTCAATTCAATTTTTATTCAACCATCTTAAACTTAACCTGGCCCATTTGTGGAGGGCAGGTGGGCCCCTTTTCTCCTAAAAATTGAAAACTTTACAAGTTATCAACCCAGGGAACGAGTTACACAAAGTGTTCGTTTTTTTTTAATGTCCAGAAAATAGGGTGTTAAACAAACTCTATTTAACCCGGATTATGCATTAGGAGCTGTGCGAACTAATGCATAGTGGGAAGGAGATGCGGGCTGGCATCCGGGTTAACCCCGA
>CAYSIN010000098.1:0-9559 GCA_964431135.1 uncultured Bacteroidales bacterium | reverse complement strand
GCACAAATTTACAAAAATATTGATTATCAATATATGGGTCAGGAGTTCTGAATTTGTATTTCATTTTGCATGAGAAGTGAGGAATATTGATAAATCAATTTGCCTGTAATATCATACATTTCAATGGACACATTTTCATCCATCGATTCAATGGGCAAATTAATATTCAACCAACTATTTGCTGGATTGGGATAAACTGCTATTTCATCAAGAATGGCAGGATTATCTGTTTCAATTGTCTGACTATCTGTTACGAATTCTTTTGAGCAGGATGAAACCACAATAGTTGATTTTACACTTGTACAGCCAAGTGCATCGGTAACAGTAACGGCATAAGTGCCAACACACAAGTTAGTAGCCGTTGCCGTTGTTTGATGAGAAGCATCGCTCCATAAATAAGTATATGGAGCATTGCCACCGCTAACACTGGCAGTGGCAGAGCCATTGCATGAGGGTGTCGCACATACCGTAGAAGCAGTTACAGTGATAGAATTTACGGCAACTGTTGCAGAAGTTGAAGCCGTAGCAGTACAGGCATCAGTAACTGTGATATTATAGATACCGGCAGCAAGATTCGAAATGGTTTGAGTTGTTGCACCTGTATTCCAATGATAGGTATAGGGTGAAGTTCCATTGGCGGGATTTGCCATTATACTGCCATTATTAACACAAGGCGAAGTATTGATAACAGCAGTAGTAACACTTAATATAAAAGGCTGTGTAATGTTGGCTATGGCAGTTGCTGTACAACCTCCATTATCGGTAACCGTAACCGTATAATTGCCTGCTGTAAGATTAATCGCCGTTGATGATGTTTGAGCAGGTGAAGTGTTCCAAACATACGTATAAATAGAGGATTCATAAGTTATTATTATATTATCGATAGCGGCAGGGGGTTGTGTCCCAACGCTGTTATCGTTTTTCCATGAAAAAACAAGTCGTTTGGTGCTACCAGCACTGGCATCTAGTCCTGTAATAGTTTGCGTAATAAAATTATTTTGTAAATTATAAGGGCCGCCGATTTGCCCGGTTGTTAGAGCGGTTCCTGCTACAGGCGTTATAGTTGTTGGAACTAAATAAACGTTCAAATAATCATAGTCACTTTCACCATTTCCTTTCCAGTCAAATTTTATGGTTATACCTGTTGCATCGGAAGGGAATGTAATATCTTTATAAAAATGTACGATAGATTTTTTATTTACGGTATAAGCATTGGCAGAACTGTTATTAGAAATATAAATGGATTTTGTTCCACCACTGGCTGTAGCAGTTCCAACGTACCATTTATTGGTTTGCGAACCGTTTACCAGAGTCCACGTATGAGTGCCTTCCCAATCTTCCTTATAAGTATAAGTATTGTCTCCGCCAGTTGTTGTAACTGTAGCCGCTCCATTGTTTCCACCATGACATGAAACATTTGTTTGTGAAGTAATATTGGCAGTTAACGATGAATTTTGAAGAATGGTTGCCTGTGCAGTTGCTGTACATAAATTGGCATCGGTAACCGTAACCGTATAAACACCTGCCGTTAATCCTGTGGCGGTAGTGGTTGTCTGAGCAGGATTCGTACTCCACACATAAGTATATTGGCTTGGTATATTATAACTTACTATAATATTATCAATAGCGGCAGGGGGTTGTGTCCCAACGCTGGCATCGTTTTTCCACGAAAAAACAAGTCGCTGGGTGCTACCAGCACTGGCATCTAGTCCTGTAATAGTTTGCGTAATAAAAATATTTTGTAAATTATAAGGACCGCCGATTTGCCCGGTTGTGAGAGCGGTTCCTGCTACAGGCGTTGTAGTTGTTGGAACTAAATAAACGTTCAAATAATCATAGTTACTTTCACCATTTCCTTTCCAGTCAAATTTTACTGTTATATTGGTTGCATTAGCAGGTAGGGTAATATTTTTATAGAAATGTACAATGGAAGCACTTGTTATGGTATAAGCATTGGCAGAACTGTTATTTGAAATATAAATGGATTTTGTACCACCATGGGCAGTGGCCGTTCCAACGTACCATTTATTGGTTTGCGAACCGTTTACCAGAGTCCACGTATGAGTGCCTTCCCAATCTTCATTCGTGTTGATAACAGGAACACCACCAGTAGCAGAAACGGTTGCAGTGCCATTGTTGCTACCACTGCATGTAACATTGGTTTGAGAAACAATATTTGCTACTATAGCATTGTTTTGAGTAATGCTGGCTGAGGCGGTAGTTGTACAACCATGATTATCGGTAACAGTTACACTATATAGGCCTGCGGTTAAATTGGTAGCCGTACTTGTACTCTGTCCACCTGTCCAATTATACGAATATGGAGACATCCCTCCGGTTGGGGTTACAGTTAATGAACCATTATTTCCACCATAACACGTTACATGGGTTATGGAAGAAATAGTAGCAGATAAAACAGAAGGTTCTGAAATAGTAATAGTTGAAAAAGCAGTACATCCATTATTATCGGTAACAGTAACATACCACGTCCCTGCTGAAAGTGAGGTACTGGTTTGAGTTGTTTGTGCTGGCGACGTGTTCCATAAATAAGTATAAGGTGTTGTTCCACCCGATGCCGTTACTGTTGCACTGCCATTGTTCTGTCCGTTGCATGAAATATTTGTATAAGAACTGATAGCAGCAATAAGCGCAGAGGGTTGTGTTAAATTGACGGATGTAATAGCCTCACAGCCTGCGACATCAGTAACAGTTACCGTATAAGTGCCGGCCGTAAGACCTGAAATAGAAGCCGTTGTTTGTCCATTACTCCATACATACGTATATACATTATTTAAAGTATAACTTACAATGATATTATCTACTGCGGCTGGAGGTTGTGTCCCAGTACTGTTATTGTTTCTCCAACTGAATACCAATCTTTTGGTAGTACCTGCATGGACATCCAGTCCTGTAATAGTAGCCGTAGTAAAGGTACTTTGAAGATTGTATGTGCTTCCTATTTGACCAGTAGATAATAAAGTACCTGCGGCAGGTGTAGTAGTTGTAGGGACTAAATATACCCTCATGTAATCCTGTCCGCTTTGACCGTATCCCTTCCAGTCAAATTTAACAGTAATGTTGGTTGCATTGGCAGGGAAAGTAAAATCTTTATAAAAGTGTACCACAGACGTTCTATTTACAGTATAAGCATTGGATGAACTGTTATTTGAAACATATATGGATTTTGTTCCACTACTGGCGGTGGCAGTTCCAACATACCATTTATTGGTTTGTGTTCCATTAACAATAGTCCATGAATGAGTACTTTCCCATGTTTCTGTTAAAGTAACCTCTTGTGTAGAAGTACCACCGCTGGCGGTAACTGTAGCAGCACCATTATTTCCACCATGGCAGGAAATATTGGTACTTGATGATATGGTAGCGGTGGGACCATCAATATTATTAACAATAACAGTATTGCTTGCCGTGCAGCTATTATTGTCGGTTACCGTTACCGTGTAAGCACCTGCTGCAAGATTGTTTATGGAACTTGTGGTTGCACCCGTTGACCATAAATAAGTATAGGGAGATATACCACCTGAAGCTGAAATAGATGCTGAGCCATTGGAACTTCCACAATTGGCATCGGTATGTGAAGGTGTAAGTGTAATAATTGTTCCTTGATTAACCGTGTAAAAACCACTGGTTGTACATCCATGAGCATCGGTAACAGTTACATAATAAGTGCCGGATGAAAGTCCATTAATGGTTTGCGTGGTTTGCAACGTTTGCCACAAATAACTATAAGGTGAAGTTCCGCCTGTGGGGTTAGCGGTTGCTGTTCCATTACTGCTTCCATTACATGTAACAGAAGTACCTGTTGTATTTACAGACAATAACGATGGTTCAGTAATGGTAACGCTTGTTGTTGCCGTGCATGAACTTTCATCAGTAACGGTAACAGTATAAGTATTGGCTGAAAGTCCAGAAATAGTGGCTGTTGTTTGTCCATTGCTCCATAAGAAACTGCCCGATGTATTATAACTGACAATAATATTATCAATAGCAGCAGGAGGTTGTGTGCCAACGCTGTTATCGTTTTTCCATGAAAAAACAAGTCGTTTGGTGCTACCAGCACTTGCATCTAGTCCTGTAATAGTTGCCGTAGTATAGGTACTTTGAAGGTTATATGTACTTCCTATTTGTCCAGTTGATAATGCAGTTCCAGCAGTTGGAGTGGTAGTGGTTGGAACTAAAAATACTCTCAAGTAATCGTATTCGTTTTCGCCGTTTCCTTTCCAGTCAAATTTAATGGAAATATTAGTAGCATTAGCAGGGAAAGTGAAATCCTTATAAAAATGCACTATTGAAGAACCGGTTATAGTATAAGCATTATCAGCAGTATTATTTGAAATATAAATGGATTTTGCTCCACCATGGGCAGTAGCAGTTCCAACATACCATTTATTGGTTTGTGTTCCATTAACAATAGTCCATGAATGAGTACTTTCCCATGTTTCGGCATCGGTAACAGTAAGATTTCCACCAGAAACAGTTACTGTTGCAGCACCGTTACTTTCTCCATTGCAATTCACATTTGTTTGAGAAGAAACAGTTGCTATTAAGGGTGATGGTTGATTAATCGTTACTGATGTAGTAGCAGTACATCCGGCATTATCGGTTACGGTTACTGTCCACATGCCTGCTGGTAAATTATTCACCGTTGATGCAGGTGTAGAAAACGGGTCATTCCATAGAAAAGTATAGGGTGAAGTCCCTCCCGAAGCATTGGCAGTAGCACTTCCGTTGCTCACTCCATTGCAGGTTAAATCTGTTTTTGAACTGATGAAAGCGGTTAATAACGCAGGTTGCGTAATGGTTATATTTTTAATCACAGTAGCATTGCATGCGTCCGTTACCGTTACTATATAATTTCCTGCGGTTAAATTTGAAATGCTTTGTGTTGTAGCACCTGTATTCCAGTGATAACTGTAAGGTGGATTATTATTGGCAGGAGAAACGATGGCTGTTCCATTATTACCGTTGTAACAACTCACATTTGTACCGTTTATGGTTACTGTTAATGGAGGATTAGTTGAAATAATTGCGGTATCAATAATGGTAGTCTTGCAATAATCATTAACCGAAACATAATAAGTTCCCGCAGGCAAATTGGAAACGGTAGCCGTATGTGCTCCATTGGACCAACTGTATGCATACGCAGGAACGCCATTGGTAGCGGTTACGGTGGCACTTCCCGTAGTAGTTCCAGCACAATTTACACCCGTAATGCTGGTTATGGAAGCCTGAAGAATAGGAATATGTCCTACTACTGCCGAACCTGTTAAGGTACATCCATTGGTACCGGTTACAGTTACATAAAAGGTACCTAAGCCAAGGTTAGAAATAGTAGATGTTGAACCTCCGTTTGACCATGTATAAGTATAGGGTTCATTTCCATCTGAAGGAGCAGCAGTAACAGCACCATCATTTACCAAAGGATGTCCTAACGCATCTACACATGTAACTGGCGTTACAGTAAAATGAATACTGTCAAAGCAACCAAAGCGAGACACAAACCCATCACGACGAGTTGTATAATCATTAGGTAACTTGAAACTGCTAATATATAATGTGTCGGAATAAAATTCTCCAACCCATGCATAATTTCTTGCCGTTTTGCTAAACGAAGCAGCATTGCCCGATTCGTTGATTTTGCCGGTGGCATTGATAGCATTTAATGCTGTTCCGGTCAAATCAAGTACTGCTAAAAATCCATCGCTTTGGGCATTGTAGTTGAGAACAAAACCGCCTATGTTCAAGTTGCTGCCATAAGAACCAGTAAATACGATTTGATTGTTGGTATATGTAAGGTCGGTAACATTTTCATCTTTAGTGTTTCCAAACAGTTTAACCCATTGTAATGTGCCACTCTGATTGTATTTAGCAATAAACAAATCGGTGGTTCCAGTTGTAGATTGATTCAAATACAAAACATGCGAAGTATCGCTTGCTGTTGAATCAAATTTAATGCGTGCTGCAGCAAATTTTCCTGCAATATATTGATTTCCACTGTTGTCGGAAATATGTTTCATGAGATATAAATCAAGATTGGTTGTTACTATTTTTCTATGCCAAGATAAACTGCCATCGGTATTTATTTTCATAATTATTCCTGAACGATAAGATGAAGATACTGTCGTTACATTATTTCCATCGTATTTAATATTACCTGCTATTTGACCTGAAACAAAATAATCGTTACCATGAATGGATGAAATACGTGCCAACGTTAAATCGGAGTTACTGTATATTAACTTAGCCCAGAGCGTATTTCCACTGTTATCAAATTTTGCCACAAAATTTTGACGTTGAACAGGGTCTTCGGGTTGAATGCTTAACGAAATGCTTCCACCTGCAAAAGTAACACTCGAAACAAAGGTACCTGCCAGAACAATATTATCGGAAGCATCCATTTCAAAATATCCTCCCATTTGCTGTGTAGCCCCATAAACCACATCTTTTGCCCAACTTACGTTTCCGTTCAAATCAAGTTTTGCCAGAAAAATATCATTCCCTCCTGTATTTGATAGTTGTGTTCCGCATATACTTATAGTATTATTGTAAACTCCAGAGAGATAAATATAATTCCCATTACTGTTAAGTTTAAAACCATAAGCGCTTTCGGTTCCTGCACCGGCAATGGTTTTTACCCATTGCAATGTTCCATTGGACGAATATTTGGCAAGAAAAATATCTTGAAATGCTACTGCATTGATGGTAATAGTTTCCAACTTTAATTGACCGTTAAAATTACCATAAACATAGTAATTTCCCGATTTATCCTGTATTATTTCCGTTGGGACTGCCTGTCCAGTTCCTTTTATTTGCTTCACCCACATATAACCTTGCGCATGCAAACTGATGCTTAAAAGCATTGTCATTACAGTAATACATACCTTTTTCATAATATTATTTTTTCATTAATACCTAAATATATACGTTGACCTTTTACGCAAATATATAATGAAAGTTTCGTATATTTATGGTTAACTTTCAGGATAATTTAAGTATTTTGACCAACAGTAATTTTTCATTGACCAACATTATTTTTCTATAAATAATACGGATTCAAAATTTTAATTCAGAAAAAATAATTAACTTTACTGCCAATTTGAATAACCGTCAGATTGAAATTATTTAGCATGAGAAAAATTATACTTTTTTATTTCGCACTCTTATTATTAACGGCATGCGTATCCACCAAAAAATATTATGTACACGGAAATTATGATAAAGCCATAGCACACGCGGTTAAAAAAATTAAAGCCAATTCGGATAACAAAAAGGAAATTATTTATTTGGAAAAATCGGTCCATGCAGCCAATCAAAAAGACCAAGAACGCATAACTTTTTTACGTTCCGAAGGTCATCCCGAAAATTGGGGTGAGATTTTGGAATTATATACACAGTTGAAAAACAGACAAACTCTTATTCAGCCTGTTTTACCATTGAAATTAGATAACCGAACCATCACTTTTCCTTATGTAAATTATGACCAGGAAATTATTTATTCCAAACAAAATGCAGCAGAATACTGGTATGCCAAAGGACAACAACTGTTAAAATCGGGTGACCGCTTTCAAGCACGGCAAGCGTATGAGTATTTTATAAATGTAAAAAATTACTTTTCTACCTATCAGGATATAGACAAATTAATTGCTCAAGCAAATCAAGACGGTGTTACAAAAGTTGGATTTACATTTGAAAATAACACCATTTTTAATCTTCCTCCCAACTATAAAGACAATCTTTTCAATTTTGATATAGAATCGCTGGATAGAAAATGGGTTCGTTATTTTCCTCAAACCAATTCCAATGGCCCATATCATTATATCATAAAACTTAATTTGAAAGCCATTTTGATGACTCCAGAAAAACTTTTTCAACGCGAGTCTATAAAAACCAAAAAAATTCAGGATGGTACCGAAGTATTGCTTGATAATAACAATAATGTGGTTAAGGATTCGCTAGGGAATCCAGTAAGAGTTCCACGAATGGTGGATGTGTCGTGTAAACTGATGGAAACTGTTCAACAGAAATCGGTTCATCTGGATGGTGAAGTAACCTATTTTGAAGTTCAAACGCAGCATGTTATTGCTCTTAAACCATTAGCATCGGATTATTTTTTTGAAAATATTACGTATATGGCAAACGGCGATTTAAGAGCATTGGACGAAGAAATTCAAAAAAAACTGGGTAAACCGCCCATACCATTTCCAAACGATATGGAAATGATAGCAGGTGCTACCAATCTTTTTAAAAAGGTTTTTTTTGATTTATTAAGAGACAATCAAACGCTTATCAAGTAATCATGCCTGCGAACAATAATGCTATTCCTATAAAATGTATTCTTATTGGTATTATTACGCCCAACGTGGACGAAAAAACGCTAATGGATTATTTGGATGAACTGGAATTTTTAGCATTAACCGCAGGTGCTGTTACCGTCAGAAAGTTTACACAGCATCTGAATAAGCCTGTGTCAAATACGTTTATTGGCGAAGGTAAATTGATGGAAATAAAAAAGTTTATTCAGGAAAATAATATTTCACTTACAATTTTTGATGATGAATTGTCCGGCTCACAAATTAGAAATATTGAAAAAATTCTTGCCTGTCAGGTACTTGACAGGACTAATCTGATTCTTGATATTTTTGCAACGCGTGCCAAAACATCTTATGCCAAAGTACAAGTAGAACTGGCACAATATGAATATTTGTTGCCACGGTTAACGCACTTATGGTCTCACCTTGAACGTCAGCAAGGAGGTATATTGGGAATGCGTGGACCAGGCGAAAAAGCCATTGAAACAGACCGTCGTGTAATAAAAAAACGCATATCACTATTACGCAACCAATTGTCTAAAATTGATGTTCAAATGGCAACGCAGCGTAAGCAGCGTTCGGAATGGGTAAGAGTTGCCCTGGTAGGTTACACCAATGTCGGCAAATCTACCCTTATGAATTTGCTCAGCAAATCGGATGTGTTTGCTGAGGATAAACTTTTTGCTACTCTTGATACAACAGTTAGAAAGGTAATTATACGAAATCTTCCCTTTTTACTTTCCGATACAGTAGGATTTATTCGCAAATTGCCGCATTTACTCATTGAATCGTTCAAGTCAACGCTCGATGAAATACGGGAAGCAGATATTATTCTCCATGTAATTGATTTCAGTCATCCCCATTTTGAAGAGCAAATGCAAACGGTGCAAAAGACATTGTACGAAATAGGCGTGGTAGATAAACCGATTATTCAAATTTTTAACAAAGTGGACCTTATCCAACCTTTAGACGGACATAATGATGAAGACATAATTACAGACAACGAAAATTCATGGTATTTTAAAAACAATACGATATCGATACAGATTTCTGCTACACAAAAATTTAATATTGAAAAACTCAAAGAGTTGTTATACGAAAATGTCAGAAAAATACACGTACTTCGATATCCTTACGACAAGTTTCTTTATTCAGAAGTTATAGCCCAATAGTCTTTTCATACCAAACCGCTAACAAAAGAATGAAATGAATTTTGTCCCGTCAAACTCTAA
>CAYSIN010000097.1:0-9735 GCA_964431135.1 uncultured Bacteroidales bacterium | reverse complement strand
TCTCGTCAGCAATGACGAGACGAGTTTTTTCTTTTGGGAACTTTTCTTTTTTGCGGAAAAAAAGAAAAGTACAAGAAAGATTAAAATGAGTTTTTAAGGGACGACTAAGTATTATTTCTTCAACACTTTAAATTCCACACGACGGTTCATAGCACGACCTTCCTCATCGGTATTGAAAGCAATAGGTCTGGATTCACCGTAGCCCACAACACTCATACGTTTAGTATCTACTCCTTGAGTAATAAGGTAATCGGCAACTGCCCGTGCACGTTTTTCAGATAGTTTTTGATTGGTAACATCGGAACCGATATCATCTGTATGTCCACCTATTTCAATGGTAATGGAAGGATTATTTTTTAGAAATTCAGCCGTACGGTTAAGTTCAGGATAAGATTCGGGTAGCAATACTGCTTTGGCAAATTCAAAGAAAATATTGTTTAAACGTACAACCGACCCAATTTCTATAGGCGAAAGTCTCATAATTTCATCTTCTATCTCGGTATATTCACTGATATCAGTCAAATCAATATTCTTATTTGCATCAAATAAACCGAGACCTATGGCTCTAAAACCATATTTTTTTCCTGCAGGTAAAATAATTTTAAATTCGCCTGTATTGGGGTCTGTACGTGCCACAGCAACTTCCTTTCCACCCGGCAATTCTTCTACAATAATACGAGCATCCACAGGTTGATTGGTTCTTTCGTTTAATACTTTACCTGAAATTAATACTACAGGTTTAGGTTTAATTTTGGATGGAAGCAAAATTTTAAATATATCGTTTTTACCCCTCGAATTGTTGGTTGATGAAAAGTATGCATATTCACCGGATGCAGGAATATTGTATTTAGTATCGCTTTCCTTACTGTTTAATACAGGTCCTAAATTTTGCGGTGTGGTCCAGTTCTGCCATGTATCATCCAAGCGAGTAGAAGTAAAAATATCTTCTTTTCCATAACCCGATTTTCCAGAAGTGGAATAATACAACGTAACCCCATCGGCAGCTAAAAACGGTGAATAATCGTTGACATACGTATTAATGGTAGGTCCTAAATTGACAGGCTTTGACCAATGATTGTCCCCTTTTCTAAAACTAACATACAAGTCCAATTCCCCATACGAATCTTTACGTCCAACTGCCATAAGTAAAAACTGTCCATCGTTGGAAAGGAAATAATTGGCATAAGGACTTAAATTCATGAAATCATCTATCACTTGCCGTTCGGGGAATGCCCACCCCTGTTTTGTTTTATACGTTAAAGAGACACCTGCTCCTGTTGAACCATCCTTATTATAAACATTGGCTAATAGCAACGAGTTCCCATCGGGAGTAATAGATTGAACAAAATTATAAAATTTATTATTCAGCGGTGCACCTATATTTTTACAGGGTAACCATTTTCCATTGTCATCTTTGTTTGAATACCAGATATCATCCTCATCGTTAATACCACCTATATTTTCAGGATGAAATTTTCGGTCAAAGTAAATGATACGTCCATCAGGAGAAATCATAGGTGATACTTCATCATAAAAAGAATTAATGGCATCGCCTAAATTCTCGGGTTTTGCAGAAAATTCCATGTTTGGAATTAAATTTATAGACCATTTAATACTATCTTTATTTTCGGAAATGCCAATTGCATCAATTTCATTTCTTCCAATAACAGCAATGGGATTAAGGCGTACTTCTACTTGCGACACATAAAATTCGGTGGGTTGTGGTAAAATAATATTCAACATTCTGCATTTAAGATTAAGACCACGAGCCGGCTGGTCATAAATATCCTGTTTTTCACCATTCGTACCAAAAATAGTAACTTTGGTGATAGCACCAGGATTGCAACTTTCGGCAATGCAAACTTGCTGTATCAGTGCAGGATTTATAAAACTAACACGAATAAACGCATTTTCATCTATTTCCTTTCCATCTTTTTCTTTGGTACACCATGCAGTATAAGCATCGCCACCAATTGGAAGAACGTTAGGTTCGCCCAAAGCCTGATAGGCTGCTCTATCCGTCTTGGAATATTGAGAAGAAACGGCTTCTACCTTGTCTGCCCAATATACTTTTATAACCTTATTTTTTTCCACTTGCATTATGGAATCTTTTATTAAGGCAGCCTTCCATTTTACTAAATTACTATCCAAATCGCTTTTTTTGGTTTGATTTTCTACCTGAACATTTTCCTGTGCAAACGAAGTTAGGAAAAAACACAACAAAAATAAACTAATAAAATACTTCATAGTTTTTCTTTAAAATTTGACACCAAAAATATATAACTCTTACATATCTACAAAATATTCTGCCATTTTTTTTTAACTAACTATTATATAATGTTGATAAACAACAATATATAAATTATTCATAAAATAATTTTTAATTCCAGACATAAGTATTAACTTTGACGCTCCAAAAAATGCGGACGTGGCGGAACTGGCAGACGCGTCAGACTTAGGATCTGATACCGCAAGGTGTGGGGGTTCGAGTCCCTTCGTCCGCACAAAGGAGATAATGTAAAACGTATTTTATTATAATAGGTGATTATGAATATTGAACGAAAAGAACTGGGCAAGTTGCACGAAGCAATTACTATCAAGATGGATAAAAATGATTATAACGAACCCATTGAAAAATCATTACGCAACTTAAGAAAAAATGTTCAGATAAGAGGTTTTAGAACGGGAACAGCACCCATGGAATTAATCAGCAAACTATATAGAAAAAGCATTTTGGTTGAAGAAGTGGATAAACTAATTCAAGAAAAAATTAGTGCTTATATTAAAGATAATAACATTCAAACCCTTGGCTCCCCTGTCTTAACTGAAAATAATTTGAATATTATTGCCAACGAAGACGAACCTCAACTGGAAGTAACATTTGAAGTGGGTATTAAACCAGAGATTCAATTAAATTTATCCAAAGACGATGAAGTTACTTTTTACAAAATTAACATAGATGAAAAAAGAATTAATCAATACCTCAATTATTATAAACGTGCATACGGAACAGATGAAAAAGTTGAACTCAGTGATGAAAACTCTACGCTGAAAGGTGTTATTTTTTCATACAACGACGATGGCAGTCAACACATCTATAATAAAGAAGGAATTATAACTATTTCTGACATTATAGATGAAGAACAAAAAAAATCTTTTATAGAGAAAAAAGTGGGAGACCAAATAACTTTTATGGCAGAAAAAATATTTCCTAACAAAAAAAATATTGCCTCCTTACTCCTTATTGATGAAAATGAAGTTCAGACTAATTTATCCCTAACCATTACTATAAATCAGATTACACATTTTGTAGATGCTGAATTTAATCAGGAATTATGGAATAAAATATATGGCGAAAATATAGTTACTTCGTATGAACAATTTATCGAAAAAATAAAATCGGAAATTGAGTTAGAAAACCTTAACGATAGTGAATATTTACTTCAAAAAGATGTTTTGAAAACATTAAAGGAAAAAACTATAGTCGCTTTGCCCGAAGAATTTTTAAAAAAACAATGGAAAATTTATTCTAACGACCAGAAATTAACCGACGAAGAAATTGAAAGCAAATTCCCTGAATATGTAGATATGTATAGAGAACAAATAATATATCAATATATCAGAGAAACACAAAATATTATTATTACCAATGAAGACATGATGAAGGGTGCAAAAAAAATTACTGCCATTAAATTTAGATTATACGGAATTAATAATTTAAACGATGACTATTTGAACGAACTCGCACCAACTGTTTTACAAAACGAAAAAGAAAGGGACCAAATTATGGATATGATGCTTTTGGAAAAAATTACTAATTTTGTAAAAGAATTAATCACTATAAAAGAGCAAGAAATTTCTTCAGACGATTTAATGAAAATATATGAAAGTTAAAAAATAATATCTATGAATGAGTTTAGAAAATATGCCATAAAACATAAAGGCATAAGCAGTAATGTATTAGACAAATATACATCTATTACGAGTAGTTATATCAGTCCAACCATTATCGAAGAACGTCAGTTGAACGTAGCCACGATGGATGTTTTTTCCCGATTGATGATGGACCGAATAATATTTTTAGGTACCCCCATTGATGATGATGTATCCAATATTATTCAAGCACAATTACTGTTTCTAGAAAGTAATGACCCGAGTAAAGACATTCAAATATATTTGAATACTCCCGGTGGCTCGGTACATGCAGGTTTGGGGATTTATGACACCATGCAATATATCAATTCGGATGTAGCGACAATATGTACCGGCATGGCTGCTTCCATGGGTGCTGTATTGCTTACTGCTGGAAGTAAGGGTAAACGTTCTGCTTTAACACATGGTCGTATTATGATTCATCAACCTATGGGTGCAGCCGAAGGACAAGCATCGGACATTGAAATTACGGCTCGTGAAATTTTAAAGTTACGTCAGGAACTTTATGAAATTATTGCCTTTCATTCAGGTAAACCCGTTGATAAAATTGCAAAGGACAGCGACCGTGATTACTGGATGACTGCTAACGAAGCCAAAGAATATGGACTGATTGACGAAGTACTTGTTCGTGAAAAGAAATAATTTTGAAATTGTCTGCAATGGTTAAACGTTGTTCATTTTGCGATAGAACGGAAAAAGAAACTGGGGGCTTGCTCGAAGGAGACAATGCTTTTATATGTATTGATTGTATTGAACGGGCACACGAAGTAGTTGAAACATTAACTGCCTCTGAAAGAAAAAAAAAACCACCTCAAAAACACAAATTATTAAAACCTCATCAAATATATGAATTTCTCAATCAATATGTCATTGGTCAGGATGAAGCCAAAAAAACACTGTCGGTAGCCGTTTACAATCATTACAAGCGTGTGTTTCGGTCTGTCAAAACCAATGATGACGTTGAACTTGAAAAATCCAATATAATAATGGTTGGCGAAACCGGTACCGGAAAAACATTGCTGGCTCGTACCATTGCTAAAATGCTGGATGTGCCTTTTACTATTGTCGATGCTACCGTTTTTACCGAAGCAGGCTATGTAGGCGAAGATGTAGAAAGCATTCTAACCCGATTGTTGCAGGTTGCCAATTATGATGTAGCACGTGCACAGATGGGTATTGTTTTTATTGATGAAATTGATAAAATTGCACGTAAGGGCGACAATCCAAGCATTACGCGTGATGTTTCGGGCGAAGGCGTTCAGCAAGGAATGCTTAAACTGCTCGAAGGTTCTGTGGTAAATGTGCCCCCACAAGGTGGACGTAAACATCCCGAACAAAAATTTATTGAAGTGGACACGCAAAATATTCTTTTTATTTGCGGAGGTGCTTTTAACGAAATTGAGAAAAAAATTGCCCAGCGATTGAATACATCCGTAGTTGGATTTAAGGCAAGTAAGGAGAATGAAAAAATTAATCGCAAAGACTTGCTGCAATACATTGCACCACAAGATTTGAAAGCCTTTGGACTTATTCCTGAATTAATAGGACGCTTGCCTGTTTTAACATACTTGCATCCACTCGATAGAAACGCATTAAGAAAAATTCTAACCGAACCTAAAAATGCATTGATAAAACAGTATATTCATTTATTGGAATTGGATGGTATTAAACTCACATTTACCGAAGATGCTTTAGAATATATTGTTGATAAAGCTGTAGAATATAAATTGGGTGCACGCGGTTTACGCTCCATTTGCGAAGCCGTGATGAGAGATGCCATGTTCGACGCTCCTTCTACCAAAGAAAAAACATTAATCGTAGATAAAAATTATTGCTACGAAAAATTAACCGTAGGAGTTCTAAACCGTCTTAAATCAGCTGTTTAAACCTTTCTTTTTTTTAGATTAATTTTTTTTCTTTAAAAGTAATCATGATATTAATTTTTTTTTGTACTTTTGCAATTCAATTTATAAAACAAAAGTGAAATAATAAATATCAGATAATATGGACTTAATAAAAGTTGTTGAAAATGAACTATCGCCTGCCAAAGATTTTCCATCATTTAAAAGTGGCGATACAATTACTGTAAATTATAAAATTAAAGAAGGAAATAAAGAACGTATCCAGAGTTTTAGAGGTGTGGTTATTCAAAAACGTGGCGTTAATGCTGGTGCTACCTTTACCGTACGTAAAATTTCCAACGGCGTTGGCGTAGAACGTATTTTCCCATACAATTCCATTTTTATTGATAGCATTGATATTAATAAACGTGGTAAGGTTCGCAGAGCCAAACTATTTTATCTACGTGGATTAACAGGAAAAAAAGCCCGTATTAAGGAAAAGAAAATAAACATGGTGGTTGAAGAAAATATACCACAACCGCAAATTGTTGAAGAGGTTTAGCCTTTATCCATATTTTTTACTCAAAATCTTTACTTACAGAAATTTTTTTTTTGGAAATATAAATAATATTTCATACCTTTGTTCAATCAAATTTTATTGCGTATGAAAAAATTATTACTTCCCTTATTTTTGTTCGCTGTGATGGTTGCCAAAGGACAATACATTCCAAATCCTGATTTTGAAAATTGGACAAGTGGTGAGCCAGATGGATGGCAAACACCCAATTCTTTTACTACTACTTACGGAGTTATAACTGTAACACAAGAAACAGCCAATCCATACAACGGCACTTCCGATATCAAACTGGAAACAAAAAATATTTTTGGTTATGCGGTTCCTGGATTAGTAGCCAATGGACAACTTTCTATCAATCTGAGCAATACACCACCGGTTACTATTTTAGGTGGTACGCCCTGCAATCAGCGACCCAACGATTTTAAAGGATATTTTCGATATACACCAGGCGGCAGCGATTATTGCCAGATTACTGCATTATTGCTAAAGAAAAATACTCAAACCAATCAGTTTGATACCGTAGCAGTAGCACAATTTATGAATACGGCAACTGTTTCAACTTGGACCTTATTCGATGCACCTTTTTCATACAAAAATGGTGATACCCCCGATACGCTTCAAATATCTGCTATTTCATCCAACCCAAATGCTTCTGTGCTTGGCAGTACTTTATATTTAGACCATTTGTATCTGGAAGGCGGTTCATTAGGAAACATGACCCTGAGATTAAATGATAAAATTCAAATATTCCCCAATCCCATTAATGACATTATCAACATTTATTTCGGACACCCCTTAACTGTCAAGGCAAATATTTCAATATTCAATACCCTTGGACAAAAAGTAAAGGAAAGTATTATTCCCACAGGTACCCAACTTTCCAGTTTAAATGTATATAATTTAAAACAAGGGCTTTATTTTGTTCAGATTACTTATGGTAAGGAACAATTTATTGAAAAGGTACATATAAAATAATCTCGTTAGAAATAACAAGACAACATCATAATTTCAAAGTATCCACTATCAATTCTGCTATATCTCTAATTTTTATTTCCTCTTCCCTATTTAAGTTTTTCAAACCATCTGTAAGCATGGTCAAGCAAAAGGGACATGCAATTATAATCTCCCCTGCCCCTGTTTCAAGTGCATCTTCGGTACGAAGAGTAGAAATTTCCTTTGTGCCGGTTTCCGATTCCTTAAAAAACTGTGCTCCACCAGCTCCACAACATAACGCATGGCTTTTATTACGTTTCATCTCCTTAACGGTAAAACCCATTGCCTTAATAACTGAACGTGGGGGTTCATAAATATGATTGGCTCTTCCCAGATAACACGGGTCGTGATAGGTAACGTCACCCTGATGCGAAAAATGATTGGGAATAATGCCCTCCTTCATGAGTTGTTCAATAAATTCAGTGTAATGAATAACTTCGCACGTGCATCCCAAATCAGGATATTCATTTTTTAAAGTATTATAGCAATGAGGACAGGTGGTAAGAATTTTTTTAATTTCATACTGCTTGAACAGTTGAATATTCTGCAATGCCTGCATCTGATAAAGCATCTCGTTGCCTGCACGCCGTGCAGGGTCGCCTGTACACGATTCTTCTATGCCAAGTACGGCAAAATCAATACGGGCATAATTTAGAATTTTGACAAAGGCACGGGCTACTTTCTTATATCTGAAATCGTAAGCACCGGCACATCCAACCCAATACAAATATTCGGGTTTGTGCCCCTGAGCATATACTTCGCTCATAACGGGTACCATTAATGCTTGTTCTGTCATGTGTTAATCCAGTTTAAACGTTCGGAAGGTGAATATTGCCATGGAGCACCGTTATTTTCGATATTGGCAAACACGGCTTGCAAGCCGCCTTTTGCCTTTCCTTCTTCAAGAACCAAATAACGACGCAAATCTATAATAATTTGTGGATGATGTATCATAAGCGGGCATTCCTGAGCACAAGCATTGCACAACGTACACGCCCATATTTCTTCCAGTGTAATGCAATCGCCCAAATAGGATTTACCATCCGAATAATCTTTATTTTTTATCAGATGCGGACCTTTTTCATTCATACGAGCACGCAGGTCTATCATCAGTTTGCGAGGAGATAATTTACGTCCCGTTTGTGCAGCAGGGCATACAGACGTACATCGTCCACATTGCGTACACGTGAGCGAGTCGAGGTATGTTTTCCATGTTACATCTTCGACATCCTTTACACCAAAACGTAACGGGGTTGTATTTTCTGTCGTGTCGGGATTCATCATCAGTTGAAGTTCTTTGGTTATGCTTTCCATAGTATTCAGTTTACCCAATGGTTCCAGCCTGCTGAGCAAGACGTTGGGTATAGACATGAATATATGAAAATGTTTGGAATATGGCAAAATGTTGGCAAAAAGGAATATCAGTTCAATATGCGTCCACCAGAAAACATGATACCAAAATTCGGCTTTACACGGACACATAGGGAAAATACTTGCCAGCATGTTGCTCACAGGATACATCTTGTTTTCAGAGCGTATTGTTTGCATCATATTCATGCCCATAAGCGAAATCATAAGAATCAGAATCAACGAAAGGGCAATAAGGGCATCAGCATGTTTTTTTTCATTCATCTCGCTCCCGTCAAAACGTTTTACGGCATGAAAAATACGTCGGAGAATGAATATAATAACTGCTACGGCAATAAGAAACGCAAATACATCGCCCATTGCCATCACGGCTTTATAAAAAACACCAAGCACCGATAATGATTTATGTAAATTGAACACGCCGTCTATAACCATTTCCAAACTTCCAAAAAGAATAATCATAAATCCCCAAAAAACTATGGCATGCATGCTCCCTGCAAAAGGAAAGCGGAAAATTTTGCTCTGTCCAAAAGCTACTTTTATCATAATGACCATGCGTTTTCCCCAATGGCTTATTTTGTATTTTTTAGTGAGTTTAAAAAAACGTACCAGACGTAATATGGAATAAGAAAAAATACCTATCGTTACGACAAGCGTAAGAATGAATATGATTTGCGATAACGTCATATTTTTTTGGGTGCAAAGATACAATATTTATAACTAATTTTTTTTGAATACATATCGGTATAAAAATTCAACTAATAATATAACCGCCATGTTCGCTAAGAAGGCGCAAAGGTCGCAACGTATTGATATCTATTTTTTTTCACTCTTTGCGGAAAATCTTATACCAAACCGCTAACAAAATTCATTTCATTCTTTGGTTAAATGTTTCATAATGCTACTTTTTTAAGGGGAAAGATTTATTTTCTTTCTCTTTTGTCTTGAAAAAGTAACTATTCACCCCACTCTCGTCATTGCGAGCGTAGCGAAGCAATCTCACCATGCAGCCACTTCTTCATA
>CAYSIN010000096.1:0-9827 GCA_964431135.1 uncultured Bacteroidales bacterium | reverse complement strand
ACCGGATTATAGGATTAACATGATTGCTTATGAAATACGAAGAACTGACAAAGAAGATTATAGGTTGTGCAATGAAAGTTCATTCTACATTAGGAAATGGATTTCAGGAAGTCATTTATCAACGTTGTTTAGCAATAGAACTGGAAAAAGCGGGAATAGAACATAATACCGACTTGCTAACCAGTTCATTAAAACAATTCGCTTCGCTTTTGTTTTAAAACTGTTAGTCTGTCGGCATTAACCAAAGCCAACTAACAAAATTCATTTCATTCTTTTGTTAGCGGTTTGGTATAAATTGTATTATATATACGTATTAATATATTTAAGATTTTTATACATGCTGAATATCAGCACAATATAAATATTAATTTTATATGAGAACTTTGTATTTTTACCGTGAAAATCTATGCTTATTAGAGTTTGACAAGATTCCTGCATTGGTATCCTATTTTTTTGTTTAACAGGATTATGTATTTTTGTAAAAAAAAGTTATGAAAAAAAGTATCATCGTTGTTTTAATCGTTTTTCCTTTTTTTATGGGAAATAAATGCAGTGACCAGCAAAATGGGAGCAACAAAAAAGCATCGTCCATACCATTGGTAATAGTGGACACTACCTTTAATTTTGCTACCAATTTTTCTCAATATACTATTACAGAGGCAACGCTGCACGATAGTATTTTGTCATTGACTATTCAAGCCACTGTTTGCAAGGATACTCCCATAGACCTTGTATTTAACGGTAATTATTTAAAATCATATCCTCCCAAAGCACAGGTAGGACTACGCTTTGAGGTTAATTCCAAATGTAAGGATAAAATAACGATTACTAAAAATTACAATGTAAGTTCTATTAAATATCCCCATGCCAAGTCGCTTGTGATTTTGCTTCCCAATAAACAATCTGTTACTTATTCGTATTAGTTTTTTTTCAACAACATCACACCCGACAAACCTGTTAATTTTGTTTTTTTATCGGTTATTTGAAATTCAAGTCTGTCAATATATATATCATAATCATATTTTAAACCCTTCATGTTTATGGTTAAAATTTCAGGGTCAAAATAAGAGGCATACGCATCGGAACGAATCTTGGGCAGATGTGAAAAAGTATCATACAAATTTTTAATGTTTATTGAAGCATCCTGTATTTGATTGACAGTGAGGGTGAGTATGTTGTTTTGATGGTTTATGTCTATATAGATGGTTAGTGAATCGTTCAATTTGATTATTTGATGATACAGACTATCGCTGTATGGATAAATATCTAATGTAACCGCATAATCTGAATTTTTAACAAAGTAAAACATTTTTTTACTTTCTGTATAAAATGAACAATTTTGATAAACGTTTTCTTCTTCTCTAAAATATGGTACGTATATGAGTCCTACCGAAGAGAACAACTGCTGAAAAATATCCGTTTTGTACATTTTGTTTTCGAGAGTATCAAATAATGAATCTGTGCTAGCAGGGAAATAAGTTTTTATAGTATTAGGACCGTGTGTAGAAACCAGATATGAAACAATAGAACTTATATCGGCTTGCGTTTTTAAGGGAATATCTTTTCCGGTAGTTGCTATTTTACCATTTTGCAGCAATTGATGCTGTTGTAATATTTTTTCGAGCCGGTGTGTTTGACTGTGTTTGGCTATTCTGAACACATTCCATGGCCCGCTTACAGAAAGAAATGCTACGAGCATCAACATAAAGGGTAAGATGCGAATGTCTTTTATTTTATTTATGATAAAATAAATAACCCAAAATAAAACCAGAATACCCCATAGCAGCGTATATAAACGATTTTCGGTCAATCCATATTGAGCAATACGCTGAAATAGGGCAAGAAAGTATATTATCAAGAATACAATAGTGATGTAAAAATTTAGATGAATAAACTTAATCAGTTTTTTATTTTCCTTTTCAAAAAGAACGGGGTACAAAAAAATAAGAATAACAAATTCGAGAACAGTATAACCGGTAATTAATCCCACCGTCCAACCGGAAGGCCATATGCCTGAAATAGCAATTTTAATGGTATAGCCCAGTAAAATCAAGGCATAGATAAAATTAATAGGTACAAGAGCATATAAGGTAAACAAACGTAATTCTTTTGGATAATACTCTTTTTGTGAATGATATGAAAAATTTCGTGATATGCCTGCCAAAAAGAACCATGGTAAAAACAGCCAAAAAGACAAAACGGCAAGCATTTGATACCATTCCGATTTGATGTTGATATTGAAAAGTGTATCAATAGCCCAAAGTGCTATTCCAATTCCGACAAAGAAGACAAGGGCATATAATGCGGATAAAAGTACCCGTTTAATCAAACTTTTATTATAATACCAAAAAGGCATTTGTCGCTCAAATCCAATAAAAGGTAAATAAAAAATAGAAGAAATAAATGCACATAATAATAGCAATGCACGACTATAATGCTTATCATATATCTGATGTGGCGGTAAATTAAAAAAGAAAAGTAACAAAAAAGCAAAACCAATAATATTTAATGTAAAATTAAACCATCGCTTTATTTCCATTCGTTCTAAAAATAGATTGATGCTGACAAATAAAGGTATTCCTATGATTGAAGTTAAAAATAAATGCTGCCATATATCCGATTCATAAGGTTTAAAAATCATGTAAATTCCCGAAAAAGTTAACAGTGCTATCAACAAAATGGCAACTGGAAATCGTTTAAATGCATTTATTGTTTTACGGGATACATAATTGTAATCAAATGGTTTCATATTAGATAGTTTTAATTTTTATAGCAGATTGAATGTAATTATTCTCCTTTTTCATGTCCCAGATTTTTATATGCCAGATATAGCAGGCACCTTTTTTCATCGGCGGAGCAATTTCCAAATATATTCCAAGTTGCCTATTGATAAGCGATGTATCTGTTCCCAGCGAATCATATTTTGAAAAAATATCTTCATGATGAAATAAAACCTTACCTGAACTGTCTTCAATAAACATGGATGTACCTATAAACGCTTTATAGTTGATTATTTTAAAACCATGTAATCCATATAGTCGAAATTCAAGAGTTGAATCCATAGGAACTTCACTGCCTTTTACTACTTTATTATTAACGAGCAATTGTGAACTTTTAAAATCAAGTCCGTTGATATCAATATTCATCAAAGACTCTGTATTATTGTGAACACAAGCACTTAAACAGAATGTCAATAAAATAATACTATGCACAATATAGGTTCGATTCATGAAGGCTAAATTAAATCAACTTTTTTTAATTTCCAAAATATCTCGAATAATTTGAGATGCTGCATACGCGCCAAACAATGCGGGCATATACGAAATAGTTCCTACTATCGATTTTTTATTTGGAATGCTATCTACGGGAAAAAATTTTTCTTTTGCAACCTTTTCATCCGAAAAAACTACTTTAACTCCTGTATAAATGCCCAATTTGTGCAATTTTTTTCTGATATCGTACGCCAATGGGCATTCATACGATTCGGAAATATCCGCAATTTTCAATTTCATTGGGTCAAATTTGCCACCTGCACCCATTGAACTTATGACTTTTAACTCTGCTTTTATGGCATGATAAATTAAAAATACCTTGGGTGATACACTGTCAATGGCATCAAGCACATAACTGTACTTATACTTTGACAATATCAGTGGTATTTTCTCATCTTTCAAATAATAATTTTCCTTATATACAATGCACTCCGGATTTATATCGTTAATGCGTTCAGCCAGCACATCGGTTTTATATTTTCCTACAGTACTATTAAAGGCTGCCGTTTGTCTGTTTATATTCGATTTATTAAACTTATCAGAATCGATAAGTGTTAACGTGCCTATACCTGCTCTGGCAAGTATTTCAGTAGCAAAAGCCCCTACCCCACCCAAACCCGCAACCAATACATGGGCATTATTAAGTTTATGAATACCTTCTTCGCCTATTAATAAACGTGTTCTGCTTTGCCAATCGCTATCGTTCACCGTTATCATATCATTAAAAAATTATTTATGCAAAAATAAAATTAATAAACCATATAATGGGCACATCTTTTTACTATCTTTGACATTGAATTTTTTAATTAAACTATTATGAAAAATAATGTACAACGATTGATTTACCCTTTAATGGTAATGGGTATTATTTGTGTTTTAACTAACAGTTGTAAAAAGGACGATAAAGATGATACAACAACTCCAACTCCAACGCCAACAGGAAATACGGTTTCCGATATAGACGGAAATGTTTATCATACGGTAACTATTGGTACGCAAGTATGGATGGTTGAGAATTTAAAAACCACTAAGTATCGTGATGGTTCATCTATTCCTAATGTAAGCAATTCGACGTGGAGTACATTAACCACAGGTGCTTATCGCGATTACAACAACACACCATCCATAAGTAATACCTATGGCAGACTTTATAATTGGTATGCTATAACCGATAGCCGTAATATTGCTCCCACAGGCTGGCACGTACCTACCTATGCCGAAATTAATACACTTGTTACTTATTTAGGTGGTATTGGAGTAGCAGGTGGTAAACTTAAAGCTTCCAGCAGCAATACACCTGCGTGGGATGGTACCAACAGCAGTGGATTTACAGCACTTCCTGCAGGTTATACCATTACCTCTTTCAATGGTCAAGGTTCAAAGGCTTATTTTTGGACTACTACCGAAACCAATACTACACAAGGAAAATATTTTGGACTTGGAACCGGTTACGCTTCAACTTTTTATTTGGATGATGTCAAAACGGGTGGTTTCTCTGTTCGCTGCGTTAAAGATTAGGTGTTTAATAAATCCTGTTCTTTAATTTTTTCTTTTCTCTCTAATTTTTGCATATTTGGCGAAGGCTGCAAAAGATGAAATTACTGCAATAATAAAACCATAGTACCCATCCAAAAAACCTCCCTTGAAAATATAATCGCGGTTGAATTTCCAAAAGGGATAAAAAATAAGTTTACTTAATGAAATGTTTCTTCCACGTTCAACATCTCTTTCAGCAGCTATTTCTGTAAATTTATTTACCTGTGCCATATGCTGTTCAATAGAGTAGTATGAAAAATGCTCCAAATTGCCTTTTAAACAATGTGTACGACAGCCTTCCTGCAATTCAAAACAATCGTGCGGGTTTATACCTTTCCATTGTCCTTTGGGTGCATACCATAAACGTAATTTTTTATCCGGATACCAACCACCATGCTTTATCCATTTACCGCAGTAATTGGTCATACGATTTACATAATAACCGTCGTACTCCCAATGCTGCTTGACGTCTAAAATACTTTTAACCAGTTCTTCGCTTAGCACCTCATCTGCATCCAGCGACAATACATGTGGATACGTGGCTTGTGTAATGGCATAATTTTTTTGTTGGACGTATCCTTCAAAAGCATGCTCTATAAATTTAACACCCTGCGAAAGGCAAATTTCTTTGGTTTTATCGGATGAAAGAGAATCGACTATGACTATTTCGTCAGCCACCTTGCTGGCTGCTTCAATACATCGACCTATATTTTTTTCTTCGTTGAATGTAATAATTACAACTGAAAGTTTAATTGTTTCAGTCATGTTTTTTGGTTTTCATTTAACAATAAAACGATGGTTAATTTAAAATCTTAAGTAACGTACTCAGTTCATTGGCTTTTTCGGTATAGCCAAGTTGCTCATAAGTGAGTATAAGGTTAGTTATTAACCGTTCAATGATTTTTACATTGGTACAAGGTGAATAAAACGAAGGTTGAGAGTCTAATTTTGCCTGTTGAATAAAATAATCTATTTCTCTTCTTCCAAATACGCCACCCTTGTTGTATGGGTTAATATAAAAAAGTACCATATTGTCTATGGAATCTCCAAAGGCTTCGTAAGCAGAAACCTGGTCTATATAGCAGGCAATAAGGTTTTTTGGCAAATCGACACCATATACAGGCAATTGAAGCCGTTGAGCAATGCTTATATATAATATAGCCAGACTGACTGTATTTCCTTTTTTACTTTCCAGTACGTTATTTATAAAATAGGCTTGAGATGATGTTACCGACGTAGTATTGTGCGTAAAACCATATACTTCATACAAGATATGATTCAAAAGTCTTATCTTTTCAAGGGCTGTAAGGTTTTCATTTAATTCGAGCCATACATCATTTTTAATTTTTTCAATTTTTTGATTTATAGAATCCCATGAAAGGTCAGCATAAAGGTATTTTGAAATAATAAAAGCCCCATAAATCAAATCATGACTTCCAGTTAGTTTCCATTGATTCAATTCTTGTTGTACATCCGAAAATTGTATTGTTTTAATAATCTCTTCAATACGCTCTTGAACTACTGGATTTAACAAATTGCCCCATGCTTCTTCCAATACGGGTATAACCTCTTTGCCTTCGGATATGATACTTTTACGTACAGCCAGATAAACCGTATCATTAGGGTCGTCTAATAATTTTATTTTTGCTTCAAGTTCTGATGTCATAGTTTATTTCGTTAATTTTTCCAATGTATATTGAATAAGTGCTTCTATTCTTGGTTTATAATCTTCGGTAAAGGTTTTATCTACACGGTTTGCAATAATGACACAAATAGTCAATGCCTGATGTCCCAATAAATTGGATAAGCCATACAGTGCCGAACTTTCCATTTCGTAGTTTGTAATTTTATAATTCTGATAACGGAATTGTTCTATCTTATCATTGATATGCGGATCAACAATGGGAAGACGCAACACACGCCCCTGTGGACCAAAAAATCCAGGTGCCGAAATAGTAACACCACTAAGATGATTACCTTTGAGCAATTTAAACAATTTATCCGATGCTGAAACAACATAAGGACTGGGCAATAACGCATTCCACTGTACAAATTCCTTAAACGCTGCTTCAAATTTCAAATCTGATATTTCATTCCGTTGAGCATAAAAGTTGAGCAATCCATCAAAGCCAATAGCCTTTTCAGAAACAAGAAACGAATCGATGGCTACTTCTTTTTGCAATCCACCCGATGTTCCCAAACGTATTAGCGTGAGTGATGTATGTTGCTTTTTGGGCAAACGCGTCTTAAAATCTATGTTTGCCAAGGCGTCCAATTCGTTTAGCACAATATCTATATTATCGGTGCCTATACCAGTGGACAGGGCTGTAATTCTTTTCCCATTAAAATAACCAGTATGTGTACAAAATTCACGATTCATCTTTTTTACTTCAATGGATGAAAAGTAATGACTAATGTTTTCTACACGACCAGGATCACCCACTAATAAAATAGTATTGGCTATATCGTCTGGCAATAAATGCAAATGATAAATACTTCCATCTGGATTGATGATTAATTCCGAATCTTCTATTGATGTATTCAAATTCATAAAGCCTGTTTTTTGCAAAATTAACAAAAATATTTTTTCCAAACGTACTTTTTTAAAAAATGGACGAACTAAAAATAGTTTACCGTAAATTTACAAATGTAAATTTAATTGCAGTAAAAATCGTTTACATATATACAGTGACATAAAATTTTAACTAAAAAAATAGTTATTTTTGTAATTATTTTTTATTGAAGTTATAAATGTACAAATATTGAATATATAAATCATAAAACCAGATAATTATTATATTTATATAAATTAATACTTTTAGTTTTTATAAAAAAGATGTTTATTTATGTAATTTTATTTAATTAATTTCATATTATATATTAGTAACCAATTTTTTATATTAAATATATCATGTAATAGTTTAAGTATTATTTTGGAATATAATAACTATTATTCTATACGATGGTTACATTTGTAAACTATAAAATATTACACAAGTAAACAATTAAACGATTACATTTGTAAAAAATATTTTATGAAGAATCGTATTCAGAAATTTTTAGATGTGGAGCAAATAAGTGCCTCAAAGTTTGCCGATGAAATTGGTGTACAACGTTCAAGCATTTCTCATATACTTTCCGGAAGAAATAATCCGAGTTTGGAAGTTATTCAAAAAATATTAAGTCGATTTGATGACCTTAACCCAGAATGGCTCGTTACAGGCAAAGGAGACATGTATAAACCCAACCGCCAACCTACCCTGTTTGACCGTATTTCTGAACCTGTGAAAGAGGATAGACAAATTTTGAAGAATAAGGACGTTCAAAATGAAACAACAATGAATGTGAGCATTGATAATAAAGAAACTCTCCCCACAACTAAGTCAGAAATACTTGATACATCTCATATTGTAAAAGTCATATTGCTTTACGACAATGGGAAAGCAGCCTTTTATGAGCCTGTTTAGAATATAATACCAAACCGCTAACAAAAGAATGAAATGAATTTTGTCTCGTCAGCAATGACGAGATGCCGACAGACTAACCGTTTTAAAACAAAAGCGAAGCGTATTGTTTTTATGAACTGGTTAGCAAGTCGGTATAATTTCTTATAAAAACGACATTATATAATTTATATTTAATAAGATAGGTACTTTTTAAGGGACGACTAAATAATATAATTGCGATTTTGGGATATGATAAAAAAATCGTATTTTTGCAGAAATAAATGCAATAATAATTACACCAAGCCCACAAAAAATGGAAGGCTTTGTGTAAATTTATTACATATATAAACGAGTCAGGCACTATAATAAAATGAGAATTCTTGCATTATCAGATTTATGTTGGAATAGAAACTCTATATTAATTGAAAATATAGATAGTTTGACTTGTTCCCAAATATTGAATTCTCCGGACCTATTTAAAGTAGCAGAATATTATCATATAGTAACCGAAGTTAATCCTGACATATTGCTACTTTGTGGTGACATTACAGGAGATGGTTCCTGCGGAGAAGGTCACGCAGTTTCGTTAATTTGTTTCTTAAGATTATTAGAAGAAAAGAAGATAATAACAAGATATATTCCAGGTGACCATGATGAAGCATATGGTTCTCAATATTTAAATGAATTTCAAGAAGTCAACAAATATTTTTATAATTCTAAATATATTAAACAAGCAACTTCTGAAATAGAAAATATTAATAACATAAATATTGCAGGATTAACATATAACCAAACAAGAACAAAATCTGCAATTAAACAAGCTTTGAAAAATTTAAATGGAAATATAGATGTTTTATTTTGTCATTGTCCGCATACTCACCGGTTACATTTATTTGACTTTAAAACCGAATTTATAATTACCGGCCACTATGATTTAAAAGTTATTAATCCAAATCACAAAACCTTTATTTCCCTTTACAATGACTCTCCAAGAAAAAACTTTGTTGTTCTTGACATTTCTCCAAAAATCAAAAAGATTATTTATTTTATACATAATTATGGTGCTCAAAAATGGACTTATTTTGCATTTGTTAAAACCATAAACTCTTTTTTATTAAAAGACACGAATTATAAAGATTTTTCAGAGGATTTATATAATACGTGTCCTATTAAAAATATTTCGTTAAATAAAAATAAATTAAAAATAATTTTAAAGAATTTGTTTAATCATTGCCCATATAATTCTTTTCCATTGAAAGGCAAGAATTATGAGAATATTTTGAAGTATGTTTTTAATCAATGTCCATTTAAATCATCCTTTTTGACCTTCACGAATTATAAAAATCTTTCAAAGAATTTAATTAATATCTGTCCATTTAAAACTTTATATTTAAAAGATACGTGTATTAAAAACCTGTTAGAAGATTTATCAGATGTATGTCGAAATATTTATAATCTTTCGTATCAAAATGCAATTGAAGAAATACAAAATAAGAAAAACAAAGGATTAAAATTAAATGAGTGTGTAACAAAATAGGGGAAGTGTAAGTTTCAAGATATCAACATCATAATG
>CAYSIN010000095.1:0-9973 GCA_964431135.1 uncultured Bacteroidales bacterium | reverse complement strand
AAGTACCACCTGTATCAATAGTAGCCACTAATTGACTGTTGGTTTGTGGCGAAGGTGTAAAGGTAGTATTGGGAACTGTATCAATCCAGTAGCCATTACCGTAAGCGGGTTGTGTAGCAGACAGATGTGGATAACTTGGACCGCACCAGAGTGAATCGGCAGGACTGGTGGTAATGGTTGCTGTTTGTATGCTTCCAAAATATACATTAACAGAGTCATAACCATAACAAACACCATTAAATTCGGTCCAGTACATGGTAACGGTATCATTTTCGGATGGCCAGCGTATCCATGTACAGGGATTATATCTGTCATTAGGATTATAATAGATGATACTGTCAATATTGGTATCATAGAAGGCTATCCCGGAAGGTCCGCTCCATTGTCCACCGCTAATAGAAGGAGTAGCACAAATATAAGCAAATTTGTCGCAAATGCTAATGTCTGAACCAGCATCGGGTTCTGGAGCAATCAAAAACTCTATTTGAACTGTATCCTCGTTATAACACGAGGTCATGTTTTGATTCATTTCTCTCCATATAAATTGATATGTTCCGTATTGAGTAACAGTTACCGTTGTATGAGGTTGAGTAGGAGTAACAAAATTGGCTGTTCCCGGTCCGTTTAACATGGTCCATATACCCGTTGGAGTATGTAAACTGGCAGTGGCTGTTAAAAAATCATTTTTACCACATACGGTAGTGTCTGGACCAGCATTAGCATGAGGTATATTGTTGAAAGTTATAAGTACCGAATCGTACGATTCACAGCCTGGTCCGCTTTGAACATGCCAATATGCATAAAAAGATTGATAATCTACAGTATTAAAGAAGGAGGTTGGGTTGTTGACAAATATTTGTGGATTCCATTGTAATGGATTGGTTCCTGTATATTGAATGGTTATTCCATTATTATTACACGTCCAATATCCTGATGATGCTAAACTGCCAATAGTATCTGCATATAATTGACTCATAGTGCCACATGTACTTTGATTGGAGCCTGCTTCAGCATGGGGTGGTTTTGAAAAGATAACCAATACCGTATCATGATTGGTGCAATATGGAGAATGAGCCGTCCAGATAAAAGTATCTACTTGTGAATAGTTAACCAATACTATATTAACAATTGGATTATGACTTGTATCGCTTGGACTGTATGTTGCTGTTGGATTAGTTGATGTCCAGTATCCGGGATAAGAACTGTTAACATGAAGTTGAATAGAATGTCCACAGGTACTCAAATCAGGACCGGCATCAGGCATAGGCACTTCATGAAAATCTACACGAATAGTATCGGAAGAAGAACATCCCATATTATTTTCAGTCCACACCAGATAATAGGATTGATATCCCGATGTCATGGTAAATGTGGAGTTGGATAGTGTATTATTAGGGGTAAAATAACCTGTCTGAGGTGGAATGACATTCCAACTGCCGGTGGCACCCGAAACGCTGTAATGTGCATTCAGCGTATAACTCGTTCCACAAATACTAATTGGTGAATCGCCTGCATCGGCATGAGGTTGTGAAATAAAGAAGATACTTACCGTATCCAACGAATCGCATACATTGCTGTATTCGTGCCATGCAAACTGATAAACTCCTTGTTGTGTAACCATAACATTCGTATTGGGCATACTGGTATTACCAAAAATAACTTGACCGGGACCGCTTATAAATTGCCAGTGAGCCGTATTTCCAGTATCTGGTGAACTGCCTTCCAATTGAGTAGTGTAACCACAGACAGATTTGTCATTACCAGCATACGGAGTCATACAGCAATGGGGTACTTGGGGTACCGTATATTGTTGAACTAATGTACAACCGTTGTGGTCGGTAACGGTTACTGAATAAGTGCCAGAAGGTAAATTCTGTATGTCTTCTGTTGCTTGATTATTATTCCATTGATAAGTATATCCAGCAATACCTCCCTGTGTTGAGATATAAATACCTCCTGTAGTTCCTCCTATACACTCAACATGGACTATACTGTCCACATTTAGCGAAACATAGGTGGGTGGTTCTGTTATAGTTACCTGTCCTGTCGCAGAGCATCCAGCAGCATCGGTAATAGTAACGGAATAATTTCCAGCAGGTATAGGACTGTTGGTGGCTGTTGTGATACCATTTGACCATTGATATGTATAACCGGGAGTACCACCACTTACAATAACTGAAATAGAACCACTTGCTGTACCATGACATAACGCATCTTGCGAATTGAACTGATAATTGATTTGAGGATTGTTGCCAACAATAGTATAAGATGAAACAAGGGAACATCCGTTATAGTCGGTAACGGTTACATAATTAATACCTGGAGCAAATCCAGTCTGAGTATTAAAAGTATCAATGGTAGTAATCTGTATTCCATTAGACCATGTATAAGTATAAGGCGGTCTGCCATGATTAACGGTTGCTGTAAGTGTACCTACCGTATCTTCATAACACATATGACCTGTTAAACTGATACTCATTTCTGGCATTGGGAACAATGTTTCGGGTGGAAAAACAGTATCATTGAAACCTGCCAACTCCCATGTCTGATTGAACCATGTAAAAGGAATGGAACCTAAAGGAATTGTCCATTGAAGCAAAGGACCAATATGGATGGTACTTCTGAGAGAACATAAACTGTCCAGGATAGAATCGGGAATTTGTAATGTATTTTTTTCATTATTTAAAGAATGGGATAAAATAAACATTTTGAGCGAATCTTTCCACAAAGAAGGGTCTTGTGGTGTAAATTTACTTTCAACGGAATCACCTGTTGGGCATGATTTGAAGGGCAAATCAATCCAAAATTCAAAGGCATTAACGGTAACAGAAAAAGCAATGCTGTCCCATGTATGATTGGTAAACTGATTGGATAATGAATGAGCAATGCCAATGGGAAATTGAGGATAACCAAAACAGGGATATTTCAAATGTAAATCATGGCAGGCTTGAAAATCAATTTGGTTTGTAAATCCGCTGTCCACCATAATATTGTTTTGAGTAGGGTCGGTAACGTAATAACTAACGGAAGTTGGCAATGTAAAATGATTCCAAATAGTGGGGTCAAAGGTTAAATCCTGATGTAATGAGTTTGAAATATTCATATCTGCCGAAAGCAATGAATATGTAATGCTTATGCCTCCGCCAATATTGATAGTTCCGTTCAGTTGATTTAGAAAATCGATGATGGGTTGTCCAGTGGAAGGAGGCAACAAGCCAGCAATAGCCGATAAAAATTGAATAATATCAATAGTTAAATGGGCATAGGCACTGTCGCCTTGTGCAATGAGTTTTTGATGACACAGTTGAGTAGAATCAATATGGTCGGTGGTAGTAACATAGGGTAAACTGATAACCCCTGAAATACCTGTTCCCCATGCATTATTAAATACTATGGGCAAAATGGTATCATGACAAATGGTAATCTGTCCGTTTTGCATGCACGGATAGGATACATCGCCATTTTGCTGGTCAATATTGATAATAGCAATACTATCGTCTGGAACGCCTACGTTCATTACCGTAAAGGTATCGCAAGAACCAAAGCAGATGGTCCCATTAACAGTAAGGCTTATACCAAAATCTATATCAAGGGAGATAACACCATCTTGAGGAAATTGAGAATCCAGATTCCATCCCGGCATAACATGTTCACGTGAATTAATAGTAATCCAGTCGCCTGGCATGAAAGTATAAGGCGATGGAAAAGTTAAATCAATACGAACAGGATAATCCACATCAAGCCAGCCATTATGAAAACCATTGATAGAAAAAGTACTTGCAAGCAACAAATGAGAGATAATGTCAAACTGAGCACCAAAGGGTAAACCAAAGATATAGTCTATTTGACCAAAAGAACTGGTATCGTCGTAATTGAGATTAAAGAGTTGCTGATTAAAATTCAAATAAAACGGATTGCCATTGGGTCCCCACATATATTGATGATGAGAACTCCATGGTATGTAATGACTCACTGTATAGGTTTGTGACTGTAACCATAGTGTTGATACCATACATAAAGCTATAAGCAGTAATTTTGGCTGATGTAATTTAATGGTCATAGGTTTTTTGTTAAATGTTGTTATTTATCTTTAATAATTTCAAAGGTCTTTTGAGAAGATAAATCGGGAAGCGTAATTCGCAACATGTATTTTCCTGTAGCCACTTGTTGCATGGGCAAGGTTAAGGTAGATTGTGGCATGGCATCAAATTCCTTTACCTGAATTTGTTTTCCTGCCATATCTAAAAGTGTAACAATTACGTTAGCCCTTTTATCCATATCAAACGATATTTGCAACTGGTCAGCAGTAGGATTTGGAAATACATTAATGTCGGGTAAGATATTTTGATACTGTGGCAGGAGAGTAACGTTGTAATGCGGCTGCTGATATCCTTGCGTCAAAATAGTAGTTCCGTCGGTTGCTGTTTGAATAACAGGTTCGCCAATAGTATAACTCATCGTTACATTAGACTGTTGACTAACATTTCCACTGGTGGCGACCACTTGTGGTGCTACTTGCTGAGCAAACATATATGTGCTCAACAACATCGAGAAAATTAAACTTACTTTTTTCATAAGAATTATGTTTATAAATTATTATTTTTTAAGGCAAAATTAAAAAAAATACAGTTATGTAAAGAACAAAAATCATTTTTAATAATTATTTTTTCTTGTATAAAAGAATACTTCATTGATAAAAAAAGAATAGAATGACTTTTCCATTTCTTCGTGAATAATTGAAAAATAGTTATAACATTATTTTGTAATGATATGAAATAATAAAAAAAACGCATTAAAAAAATTTTTACACTTTTTTTACGAAAGCAGGAAAAAATATGTTTCACTATTTTATTAACAAGATATGAACATCTTTGTAAAGGCTTATTATTCACCCATATCCATAGTATTATTGTCCATATTCATGTTTTCCTGTTGTTCTTTTTTCTGTTCTTTTTGTTTAATACCGCCATTAATTTTGTATGTAAACGTAATATAAGCAATACGCGTTTCCCGTTTAAAATTCATGACAGCATGGAGTGCGTCATAATCGGTAGTTGTTTCAAATTTCATGGTATTGAATATATCGCTTACACGAATAGAAAGTGATGCTTTTTTATTCCATAAATCTTTACGCAACCCAACATCTACGGTAAAAAATCCTTTACGGGTAGATTGTGCCATGATAGATGGTCCTTCAAACATACCGTTCAATTGTAACGAAAAGTTTTTTGGTAAAAAGAAGGAAGCATTAAGTTTGGCATCATACGAATAGATGGAATTGGTTACAACGCTGGATGAGGTGTCGCCTCCTGTAACGACCGATTTATACCATGAAAAATCAGCCATTAATCGCATAAATTTTGCAGGTTGTCCGTTTAACACAAATTCAAAACCATACGATTCCGATTTATCTATATTAATTGGGAACATAGTAATAACACCGGAAGTATCTACTGAATTGTATTGATTAACAACATTATTGGTGCTTTTGTAAAATATGTCTGATGTTAGTGTAATATTTTTCCAGTCTTTAATTATACCACCTTCATACGAATTTATATATTCAGGTTTTAAATTGGGATTACCTTTATGCCACGTAAGAGGGTCCGATTTATCAACAAATGGATTAATAGACCATGGACGAGGACGGTTTATGCGTCTGCTGTAACTCAATTGTAATTTTGTTTCCTTGGTCAGATTATAACTCAAATGGACGCTTGGGAATACATTGAAATAATCGTTAGTAAACTTAAATCCTGTAGTTTTTTGATTGCCGTCTTGCATGGTTTCTTCGGCTCTTAGTCCTGCCTGAATGCTTAATTTATTCCATTCGTGAGAAAAAGTAGTATAGGCAGAATACACATAATCGGAGTAAATAAAATGATTGGATGAAGTAGTATCATTTATATAATCGGAAAACAATGTATCGTAATTATAAAAATAATAATTATTGTCAGTGGTTCTTATCATAGCTTTGATTCCTACATCCAGTTTGTTTTTTTCGTTAAGCGGTCGCGTATAATCACTTTGAAATATCATAGTCGTATATTCATTATTACCATCTGCTCTTGTTATGTAATTTGGCTGAGAAAAATTTTCGCTTTCATCAAATTTGCCAAACGAATAATTCAAATCGTTCGTCCACTCGTGCTCGGGTTCATTAAATTTTTTGGTATAACTTAGGGATGCATCCAGATTTTGATTGGGATGTTTCGAGTTTTCGTTACGCTGATAATTCGAAACAATATCATTTTTGTTATTATAAATAGTATTGTTTGAAATGTTGTCTCCGTTTCGTTGACCCGTTCTGTATGTTGCTGTTAAACTTATAGTGTTAAGTGGGTTAAAATTGTAATCAAATCCTCCTTTTATGGTATGCGAAAAGTTATTTCTCTTTTGTTCTGAAGTTATAATAGTATGTGATAATAGGGTATCGTTATAGTAAACATAACGGTCCTGGTTGCGAGAGTTATTTCGGTCATTGTGCCGATAGTCATACGAAAAAAATAAATTCGTTTTTTCTAAGCGACGATTTAAACTCAATGTTCCACCGTACTTTTTCATAGTACCATAATTAAGCGATGCAAGTCCATTGATACCTTCCTGCTTTTCCTTTTTGGTAATGATATTTAATATTCCTGCCATTCCTTCGGGGTCATATTTGGCAGACGGATTGGTTATAATTTCAATGCGTTCTATAGTACTTACCGGAATTTGTTCAAGTATGGTTGCTTGGTCGGTTGCACTTAACGATGATGGTTTACCATCTATCAAAATATTTACATTGGTACTGCCACGTAAACTGACATTTCCATCCATGTCCACGCTAACAGATGGCGTGTTACGAAGAATATCGGTTGCATCACCGCCGCTGGTTACAATGTTTTTATCTACATTGATGACTTTTTTATCCAATTTATATGAAACCAGTGACTTTTCACCCTGAACTTCTACTTCCGACAGTTGCATATCAGTTGGCTTGAGCGATATAATACCTAAATTTACCGTTGGCGATTGCGGTGTAACTTTGGTGGTAGTTGTATAACGATTGTATCCAATAAAATCAACTTTAATTTTGTACATGCCTGGACGTATTTTTTCAATAGTAAAAAAACCTTTATCATCGGTTATTCCACCCCCAACCAGCGTTGAGTCTTTTATTCTAAATACCGAAACATTGGCATACGACATGGGCATTTTAGTGCTCTCATCAATAATTTTACCTATAATCTTACCATCAAAATTCTGAAAATCAGGACGCTCTTGACAAAATAGTTCATTGGTAATCAATAAAAGAGCAACAACAAAAATTTTTCGCATAAGAATTTATTATATTTGCTTAGAGTACATATAACGAAAAAGGTTTAATCACATCTGTTTATTTTAACCCAAGTTGAGCAAATTTTTCAAAATTAATCAAGTTTTCATTCGGATGCTCTTTTTTCTCATTGTTTTGTTTCGCTACATTTCACTTCACATTGAGAAAAAAACATCAACAACGTGGTGAAACTTTACACTTACCGATTAAATTTTTTGAATGATATAGGTATCAGTTACAACGAAACGAAGACGAGACATGGTTTTTTGCATCCTCGTTATCAACAAGGACGAGACAGGATTATTATTTATTGCACCACTATTTTACCAACATATACCTTGCCTTGCGAAGTAGTAGTTTTTACAATGTAAATATCTTTAGGATATGATGAAATATTTACCGTTACACTATTTGCGTTACATTCAGACTGATATATTTGATTGCCAAGGGTAGAATAAATTTTTATTTTGCTTATAATATCCGAAATGCCGGATACGGTTATAGTAAATATACCATTATTGGGGTTGGGAGTTAATTTGATATTTGTATTTTCATTATTATAAACCTTTAAATCATCATCTAAATTATTTTCATCCGAATAATCATTATAGTCGTAAGTCATTTTTGCACCACCCATACAGCCGGGTGCTAAATAAGCGTGAAAATATGAACCACTACTTGCTTTTGAAGTTGAAGACATGAGTATTTTTCTATTTGATGTAATAGTTATATTACCTGTTGAAGTTTCATTAAAATTATTAAAGCAAATTGAACTATTATGTGTAATTATTTGTGTGCCGGATACAGTAAGATTGTTATATTCTATATATCCTAAAAAACAAGGACCAACACCTACTGCATACCACGCATTTATAACTTGCGCAACTTCATTAGAATAAGTTCCATACAATTCCTGTGCGGACAGAATAGAATAAAATCTTGCAACAGCATAATTTGAACCAGGAGTTAGCTTTGTTGTTAAAGAACGATAACAGATTGCCGCTGCTTTATCTCGTCCTATCCCATCTATACAATAAGTCGGGTTAGTTGGGATATCATCAATACGTCCTGACCCTCCTTCTGCTAAAAGATAAAACCAAAAATTCTGAACGCCATCATTAGTATGTTCATTACCTTGCCAATCCCAATTCTGCCCCTTATAAGTATTAGGTTGGCACAAACTTTTGGGATCAGACATATTTCTTTCCAAATAACAGCCAGAAACAGCATCTTCTCCTATTAAATAATTAGTAGATAAACCAGTGTTATAATTTGTTTTACCATAAAATTCTATCATTGTTCCAAAAATATCACTAAATGATTCATCTAATGCACCTTCTTCTCCAATATATTGCAAATTTGCTGTAGATTGAGTAACACCATGAGTGAGTTCATGACCTATAATATCTAATGTTGTCAAATCTTTATTATCTATAACTCCCAAGCGAATAAATTTTCCGTTAAGATCCCAAGCAGAATTGGAAAAATTGTTATCGTGAGCATATATATTTACTTGTGAATAATTTCCATCATAACTATTGCGTCCAAATGTGAAACGATAATAATCATGAGCCCTTTCTAAACACCATAAACTCGTAGTGCCAGGTTTATCATTATTGTCTGTCCAGTTATTTGTTCCATCCCAATAATTATTACCATTTTTGTTTGTAACATAAAGATAGGTTCCAGTACAAACATCTTTCAAACGCCAATCGCATAAACCTAAATCATGGTAAGCTTCAGCAGTATATATATATTGTGATCCATAGTATAGTAAATTTGCATCAGCTTGTACACAATCATTATCACAATTTGAAAGTTCCTTATTATTAGTAGCATGTGTTTGTCTTATCGTTGCCTCTGAGGTATCTTTATACAAAAGGTTAGTATTTCTTTGTATATAATTTTCAACATAAATTAACGGCTTCTGACTAATACAGGTATTAGAAGCTAATGTTTGCCTTACCACACTTCCTGTAATTGCATCAACATATATATAGTAACTTTCACGAGGTACTAATGCCATAATTGGTACTTTATAGCATAATCTAAAATTTTGAGGACTATTGTCAAGTAATAAATCTGTTTTTGCGATTATAAGTTGAGCGGTAGGATAATAAGAAGTATCTGGATTATTTGTTTCTTCCTTAAGTGAATTTTCTAAAGTTGAATCTTGCCAAAAATAGCTCGTAGCACTTACTTGATTAATTGCTATATTAATAGCATTATTTTCTGTAATAGTTGGCGTTGCGTATAAGTTTAAATTTTTTATAAGAAATCCATTCCCATATAATAATTTACCTGAATAATTAGTATGCATAATAAACATGCTATTTTCAATAGGAATATTATTAAATGACTGTAAATATCTATAATGTATATAGCCTATTTCATCAGAAGTATTGTTTAATAAAATAAAACCATCGGCTTCGCTTAATTTTAACGAGGAGCGATAATTTAAAAAGTCCTGAAGAACTAAATTTTTATTCTGATTAAATTGATAATATCCGTTTATTGAATCAACATACGTTATAATACTATCATTAATTACCTGCGAAAATACTTTAACAGAATTAAAATATAGACATAAAAGAAATAGGTATTGTACCAAACCCCTATTATTAGGACAAAATTAGTGAACATTTTTATATAAAG
>CAYSIN010000094.1:0-10013 GCA_964431135.1 uncultured Bacteroidales bacterium | reverse complement strand
AAGTGAGTTCTTTTCGGCTGTGGCTGGGGATTGCTATGTTTTTAGGAAAAATTTCATCTCGTCAGCAATGACGAGACGAGTTTTTTCTTTTGGTATCTTTTTCTTTTTTGCGGAAAAAAAGAAAAGTACAAGAAAGATTAAAAGACTAAAATGAGTTTTTAAGGGACGACTATTTAAACTCTACCCCGATTAATTCTTTTCCTCCATAAATCTTTTACTTTCCCACATATCAGCAATATGCTTTCCAATGCTTAGTGAAGCGGTGGCTGCTGGCGATGGAGCATTGCATACATGAATAATTCGCTTTGTAGGGTAAATTAGAAAATCGTCTGCCAGTTTACCATCACGCAAGCAAGCCTGTGCGCGTACACCGCTACCACCTTTGGTTAAATTGGAGATGTTGACCGCTGGTGTTAATCGTTGCAGTGCTTTGGTAAAAGCATACTTATTGTAGGAACGATAAAATTCTGCTACGCCCATGTTCCAATGTTTAAACATGACTTTTTGAAAGCCTCTCCACGATAACGATTGAAAAAGTTCGCACCACGAAAAACTAAATTTTGAATATCCTTCACGCTTAAACGCAAAAACAGCATTGGGACCAACTTCCACACTACCGTTTATTTTTTTAGTATAATGAACGCCTAAAAATGGAAATTCCGGGTCGGGAACAGGATAAATTAAATGGTTGACAAAAACACCTGCTTGTGTATTCAATAAATAATATTCACCTCTAAAAGGAATAATTCTAAGGTCAAGATGGGGGAAACTTATTTTGGCAAGTTTATCAGAATACAAACCGGCACAGTTTATCATGCTTTTTGTTTGAAAAACAGCGTTGGGTGTATCTATGCAGATGCCCTTTTCGCTTTCAACAAAATTGGTAACAATAGTATCGAAATAAAAATCAACATGAAAATTTTCCTGTAATAGTTGTTGTAGTCTTTGCGAAACAATAAGGTAATCTACTATACCGGTATAAGGCACCCATATTGCTTTGATGCCTTCAACATTAGGTTCATAATGTTTTATATCGTTTTTTTCTACCCATTGAATTTTGCTCAGTCCATTTTGCAAGCCACGTTCATACAGGTTTTGTAAAGCAGGCAATTCTTTCTCATTGAGGGCTACAATTAGTTTTCCACAGAGTTCGTATTGAATTTTTTGTTCATTCAGAAATTGCAACATCATATCGTATCCCCTGCGACAATTCGTTGCTTTGAGCGAACCCGGTTTGTAATAAATACCGGAGTGAATAACCCCACTGTTTCTGCCTGTTTGATGAGATGCTACGGTCTGTTCTTTTTCAATAACAGCCATCGCCATATCCTTATTATCCAATGCCAATTGATATGCAGTTGCCAAGCCAACAATTCCCGCACCTACTATTACAACATCATAGTCGTTATGTTTCTTTTTTTCCATATTGAGAAAGCAATAAGCCGAAAATAACAATAAAAATTCCAATAATTTTAACAAGGGTCATAACTTCATTAAACAATACAAACGAAGCAAGAGCCGTTATAATAGGTATCAAATTCGTAAAGACACTTGTTTTGCTCATACCTATTTTGCTAATGGAATACGTATAAAACATGTATGATAGTGATGATGGAAACAAACTCATGAGCAATAATACAAGCCATAAATCGGATGTAAACACAGAAAAAGAAAATTGTGAAAAATCAAGTAGAAAAAACAATGGAATAAAAAATGGAATGCCCAGCAAATTTTGATAAGTAATAATTGTTAATGCTGAATATTCATTTGCCAAACGACGGAGAACCATGGTATAGCCCAAGGCAGACACAACCGCCAGCAACATAAGAAGTAGCCCTTTGGACGATACAACAAATTCCAAATTCCCGTTTAGCATGGTAAGAGATACACCCATAATAGAAATAACAATACCGCTGATGTTGAAAAAACTTACTTTTTCCTTAAAAATAAGCCATGCCATAAATGGCACAAACAATGGTATAGTAGAAATAATGATAGAAGCAATCGTTGCCGAAACAAGTGTCAACCCATAAGTTTCGCCTATGAAATATAAAAAGGGTTCAAAAAAGGCAAGCAAAACAAACCATTTGATATGTTCCCGTTTTATTTTAACCAAATGATGAAAAAAATAACCCAATACCAGCAAAAATGCCGATGACAGTATCAAACGAATTAAAACAATAGAAATTGGCTGTAATGAATTATTTAAACAAAACTTAGTACCAATAAAAGATAATCCCCAAAAAAACATGGCGAGCAATAAACCGCCATACACCATAATAAAAGTTGTTTTTTTCATCAGGCAGCGAAGGTATATAAAAAAAACGTACTGGGTTAAGAAAAAAATCAGAATTAAAGTATGTAAAAAAATTATTTCTACTTGTCATTACTGACAAGACAAAATTCATTTCATTCTTTTGTTAGCGATTTGGTACTAATAAATGTACATAACGATTTTTTAATCAAAAACATATATTGCGTTAAATTCTAATAAGATAATAATTTTTTTTAAAAAATATAGACCTTCTTGTATTATTAATCTAAAATAATGTACTACCTTCGTGCAAAATTTATTTAATAATTAACGTCATGAAAAATTTATCATTTATTATTATTTCTGCTTCATTAATGGCAAGCATGTTTATATCATGCAAAAACAACAACAAAGAAGTTAAGTTGGTTACTACCAGAGATTCGCTGAGTTACGCATTTGGTGTAAATGTCGCTTCCAGTGTTAAACAAGAAAAACTTGATTCTATCATCAATTCCGATTTGTTTGTCAAAGGATTCAATGATGTGTTATCTAACTCTAATCCATCTATGACCAGCGAACAAGCCATGAAAACCATACAAGGTTATTTTATGGCTCAGCAAGAAAAAGAATCTAAAAAGAACATTCAGATATCTGAGAATTTTTTAGCAGAAAATGCTAAAAAAGAAGGTGTACAAGTAACTCCCAGCGGTTTGCAATATAAAGTTATTACTATGGGAAAAGGTGAAAAACCGACTTCCAAGAGTACCGTAAATGTGCTGTATAAAGGTGCGCTGATAAACGGAACTGTGTTTGATTCATCCAGTAATAACACCCCTGTAACATTTAGTTTAGACCAGATTATTCCGGGCTGGCAGGAAGGAATTCAACTTATGCCCGTTGGCTCTAAATTTGAACTTTATATTCCCTATCAGTTGGGTTATGGTGAAAAAGGCTACCCAGGAGTTATTCCCCCATATTCTACGTTGATTTTTGATGTAGAACTGGTTGGAATAAGCAAAGACGCAGAAAAAGCAAAAGCCAAATAATAAAAAACGGACAAGTACGATAAATCGTCGTACCTGCAATGTTTCATTATTGATAAAAATTATCCTGTTCTGTAAATATTGACAGAGCAGGATAATTTTTTTTAGCAAGTTGGTATTATCACATAATACAGTTTGGTGATATTTAATAAATGAAGTAATTTTGCTTTTAAATAAATTCATTGATGGAGAATATATATACATCCATATTGGATGCTCAAAAAAAAGGACAAAGAGCGGCATTGTGCATCGTTATCGAAACAGCAGGTTCTGCACCGCAAAAGCCCGGTGCAAAAATGCTGGTTTATGAAAATGGAACCATAGCAGGCACCATTGGCGGAGGAAGTATAGAAAAACAAGTAATAGAAACAGCATTAGAAATTTTAAAAAAATCTACTCCACAAAAAATAAAATTTAATCTTGATACCGATTTGTCGATGCATTGCGGCGGTATTATGGAAATTTACATAGAGCCCCTCACACAGTTTCCAAAACTTTATATTTGGGGTGCCGGTCATGTAGGCAAAGCCGTGGCTCATGCAGTAAAAAATATGGGTTTCACTATTTACCTTATTGATTTTCGGGAAAATATTTTTTCGGAAGAAGAGAAGAACATCGCTACTTGTATCCAAAAAGATTATTTCACTGCTATCGATGAAATACAGTTTGACCATAATACATATAGCGTCATTGTTACGCCCAATCATTCCTACGATGAAGAGTTATTGGCAAAATTGGCAAAATTGCCACATGCTTATATTGGCATGATAGGCAGTATCCGAAAAGTAGCACTGGCAAAAAAACGCTTTTTAGAAGAACGTATCCTGACAGAAGAAGAATTGTCAAAAGTCGATATGCCCATTGGTATAAAAATAGCAGCCGAAACACCCGAAGAAATTGCCATTAGCATTGTAGCAAAATTAATTGATGTAAAAAATACTTTAAAAAAATAATTGCACCATGCAGCACGATATAGAATTTGTATTGGACGGTAAAATACAGCACATCTCGTTTTCACCTTCATCAGAATATAAACCTACAACTACTGTATTAAACTATTTACGTTCACTACCCAATCACAAAGGAATAAAAGAAGGGTGTGGCGAAGGTGATTGTGGAGCATGTACCGTTGTAATAGCGGAATTGAATTCATCCAAAAAAATAGTTTATAAAACCATAAATGCGTGTCTCGTTTTTTTACCGATGATACATGGCAAATGGCTTATTACCGTCGAAAACCTGACACATATTGAAAATAATAATATTATTTTGCATCCCGTACAGAAAGCATTGATAAAACAAAATGGCAGCCAATGCGGATATTGTACGCCGGGTATGATAATGTCGCTGTTTGGATTGTACAAGAATTATCGCCATCCGTCCCGAGAAATCGTTGAAAGTGCTATGGAAGGAAACCTTTGTCGTTGCACCGGATACCAATCCATTATGGAAGCCGCACAAATAGTAACTGACGCAGAAGACAACGACCATTTTTCACAGTTAGAACGTGAAATAATACCATTATTGTTACAGATACAACATACTAAAACGATTATATTAACAACTAATTTGCAAACCTACATTAAACCATTTTCGCTCCGTGAAGCATTAAAACTACGAGCACAAAACCCCGATGCGATTATTGTTAATGGTGCTACAGATATAACACTTCGACAAAATAAAAAAAAGGAAATCCTTTCTAAAATTATAGATATATCATCCGTTCGAGAAATGAAAAAGATAAAGGAAGATAAAAACAACTTATTTGTCGGTGCTTCCGTATCTATAGAACAATTGAAAAATTATAGTAGCACTTCATACACGGCATTGCACAAGGCATTAACGACATTTGGTTCTTTACAAATTAGAAATGTGGCAACTATAGGCGGAAATATAGGCTCTGCTTCACCTATAGGAGATATACTGCCTGTGTTGTTTGCTTATAAAGCAAGCGTGAAGGTCGTTTCGCAAACCAACGAACGTATTATTCCTATTGAAGACTTCATCAAAGGTTACCGACAGAATGATTTAAAAGAAAATGAACTGATTTCATGTATCATCATTCCAAAACAAAAGAAAAATCAACGAATGCAGTTTTATAAAATTTCTAAACGTAAAAATTTGGATATTTCTACCGTTAGTGCAGGCTTCGAACTCGAACTTGATAATAACATGGTAAAAGAAATAATATTATCTTATGGTGGCATAGCTGCTTGTACTCGTCGGGCTACGCAAACAGAACATTTTTTAATTGGAAAGCAATGGAATACGGAAAACATCAGCACGGCAATGGAAATTTTATATCATGAGTTTACACCCATTTCCGATGTTCGTTCTGGTGATGAGTATCGAAAACTTGTTACCAAAAATCTTTTATTGAAATTTTATAATGAAACCCTTACTATAAATGGCTAACATCATGTCAAATACTTTTCATCAGGAAATAACCAAACATGCAACAGGCACATCTGTTTATATCAACGATATGTTAATAAACGACCAGTTGCTGTTAGGCAGAGTTGTTTACAGCAAGCAGGCACACGCTCGTATTACATCTATAAATACAGAAAAAGCACAAAGTGTATCGGGTGTTCATGCCTTATTGCTGGCAAAGGATATTGGCGGTAACAACCAATTGGGAACAGTGGTGCATGACGAAGTTTGTCTGGCAGTTGATGAAGTTTGCTTTGTGGGTCAAGCCATTGCCCTAATTGCAGCCGAAACAGAAGACCAATTGGATACAGCCGAACGACTTATTGAAATAACCTATTCGCCTTTGCCTGCTATTCTTGAAATAGAAACAGCCATAAAGGGAAACAGCCTGCTGGCACCGCCGCGAAAAATACGGCGTGGTAATCCAGATAACGCATTAAAGGAAGCACCCTATACATTTAAAGGTACTTTAAAAACAAATGGACAGGAACACTGGTATCTCGAAACGCAAACAGCACTTGCTGTTCCATTGGAAGGGAATGAAATACGCGTATATGCGTCCAGTCAAAACCCGACCGAAACACAAACTGTTGTTGCCCATGTGCTTGGCAGGCAAAAAAACGAAATAGAAGTTGAAGTAAAGCGTATGGGTGGCGCATTTGGAGGCAAGGAAACGCAAGGCAATCATGTAGCCGCATGGGCTTCGCTGCTGGCAAATGCTACTCATCGACCTGTAAAAATTCACCTTTCCCGTGATGACGACCAACTCATGACCGGTAAACGCCATCGCTTTTTGTCAAATTATGAAATAGGTTTTGATGATGACGGAAAAATACTGGCATACAAAGTAGAGTTAAATGCGGATGCCGGTAATGCTACCGATTTAAGTATGGCCATTCTTGAACGAGCCATGCTTCATGCGGAAAATGCTTATTATATCCCCAACATAGAAATCACAGGCAGAGTATGGAAAACAAATTTGCCTTCTAATACAGCATTCCGTGGATTTGGCGGTCCGCAAGGTATGGCTGTTATTGAAAATGCCATTGACCAAATAGCACGCTACTTGCATAAAGACGCTGCCGATATTCGAAGCATCAACTTTTATCAGGAACGGGTAAATAATATCAGTCCTTACGGGCAAATTATACAAAATAATCGGCTACCCTTGATTTTTGATAAAATATTGGTTTCGTCTGAATATAAAAAACGACGTAATGAAATCAACGAATTTAACAAAAATAATAACTACAAAAAACGTGGAATGGCGTTGACGCCTGTCAAATTTGGCATTTCGTTTACAACATCCTTTTTAAATCAGGCAGGTGCATTGGTAAATATTTATACCGATGGCACCGTACTGGTCAATCATGGTGGCACGGAAATGGGACAAGGCTTACATGCAAAAATTCAACAAATAGCCGCTTTAGAACTTGGCATTGATGCGAAACAAGTAAAGATAAATGCAACCAACACATCCAAAGTGCCCAATACATCGGCTACGGCAGCATCATCGGGTAGTGATATAAACGGTATGGCTGTAAAAAATGCTATTGATACCATAAAGGAACGTCTGACCCCTTTGGCTGTTGAAGAAATAAACAGACTCTTTCCATTGGCAAATGTTCAAAAGGAAAATATTTTATATGCTGATAATTTTGTTTTTGATAAAAATAATTTGGCTTGTAAAATTTCATTTCAGTCGTTAATCCATACAGCATACCTTAAACAAATAAGTTTAAGTGCGACGGGTTTTTATCGCACACCGGGTATTTATTTTGACCGTGAAAATGGAACGGGTACTCCCTTTTATTATTTTGCTTATGGCATGGCTGTTTCGGAAGTAGAAACCGATGTACTCACCGGACAGTACACCGTTCTGCGTGCCGATATTGTGCACGATGTAGGCAATTCCATTGACGAAAGTATTGACATGGAGCAAATAAAAGGTGGATTTGTTCAAGGTATTGGCTGGGTTACTACCGAAGAATTGAAATGGGATAAAAATGGACGTTTGCTTACCTGTTCACCGGATACATATAAAATACCTACCATTGCCGATATACCCGATACGTTCAATGTTGAACTTATAAAAAATGTCCCCAACGAAGGCACTATTCATCAAAGCAAAGCCGTTGGCGAACCACCATTTATGCTTGCTTTTTCGGTTTGGCTTGCTATCAAAGATTGCATTTCGGCTGTAGGCAATCATCGCTTTGAACCAGAATTTTCACTGCCCGCCACCGCCGAACAGGTATTGCTTGCTATTGAAAAAATAAATAAAACCAAACCGCTAACAAAAGAATGAAATAAATTTTGTTTGCGTGTTTTAATGAACTTGTTAGCAAGTCGGTATTAGAATTGATCGCTTGTGGTTGGAGAAAAAGTCCGTAGAATAATTTATTTGAAAACGAAAACTTATTTGTCAGCCGATAACGTGTTGCATCTATAACAAGTGTGGGATTTCGTGAAACGTTTGCTGTCTGCCGATAATGAACCAACCAAGCGAACCAGTGAGAAAACCCCTACAACCTAACCCACATTGGCTATAGTGCTGTTAGCAAACGTTAATTCTTGATTGCTTTAAATACTGCTTTTTGAGTATTTGAAGTTATTGTTATAAAGTAAATTCCTTCAGGTTCATACAAATTAATTTCCATTGTGCGACTATTTTTAAAATTAAGAATACGAATTAATCCCTCATTTGCACTACTAATACTAATATTTGTTTCTGCGTAAGGTACTCCTAAATCAATAATAAGTTTGCCATTCGTTGGATTTGGATATAATATTATTTCATGTTCATAGTTATTTTCTATTATGCTAACGTTATTAATTATTAAACACATTGATGTATCAACACACCCGGCTTTAGAAACCTGAACCGCATAAGATCCGTTTATTGTTGCTGTAAAACTTTGATTTATCTCTCCTGCTAAAGGAGTTAAGTTATTATTGCAGTCCAACCATTGATAAGTTGCACCACTATCATTTGCAGTTAATGTAGTTCCTACCTGTGTTACACCATTATCCGGTATTGGCAGAATAGTTAAATTGAGCGTTATGATACTATCACAGCCAATTGAATTCGGGATAGTATCCAAGTAAATACCTGTTTGATTATATATTTGTCCATTAAGCAACCATGTATAGCTACCACATGCTGTTATATTTTCTGATGATGTAGTTGCAGAAGTTCCAGTATAAAGTTGATTTATTTCACATTGCGTTAATGCTCTGTTCCATATTCCGATGTCATCTAATTTCCCCTGCAAATAATTTATATTAAAATCAGTATATGGGGCTTGTCCATCTACATAGGTTACGACTCCAAAAACTAAATCTTTGCCTATTGTATAGGTATTTGAATTAAAAGTAGTGGCAGATTGTTTTAATACTCCGTTAACATACAGTTTAATTAAATTACTGTCAATAGTAATTACATAATGTATCCATTTATTTATAGGTAAAGAATCATAATAGTAATCTATCTGATTTAATGCGCAATGACCTTGACAATTAAATGAACCTAGATTGCTAATATTCAATGACATTAAAAATGATGTTCCACAGTTACCATTGCCACCATATCCTAATAAAGCTGGCATATTTGAGACGGAAGGGACATTAAACCACACTGAAACAGTTCTGTCTGCAATAGGGAAATTGTCAGCAGGGATAAGAATGTATGACCCTGTCAATCCATCAAAATTATAAGCAGAATTTAAACTGTCATATCGGTCGGTGGTTAATGTAACACCACTACCAATATAAGTAGAATGATTTCCATTTCCACTTTCATCAGTAGAATTTCCATTAAATGGATACCAACCAACTAAACCTGTTAAAGGCATATTCAATGGTACTTGACAAAATGACTGTATTGTCACAATTGATATAACTAAAAAAATAATAATTGTTCTCATAAAACCCTTGTTTTTTTGATTCGACATTTCTTAATGGTTACTAACGGATTTGGTGCAGGTTTTCGTGCTGCATACAAAATTAATCTGCGCATAGCCGAAGGCTTAGCATTATCAATACATGCAGCATGAAACTTGCACCGTGTTATAGGTTGTTGCCCCATTGTACTTTAATTTCTTCTATTTTTTGTTCACTTAATCCTGTAAATTCAGAAATAATTTTTACTGAATAACCTTTTTTTAATCCATTGATTACGGTTTGAATCTTTTCTTCTTTTATTCCTTCTTTTATTCCTTCTTTTATCCCTTCTTCGTATCTTGTATCTAATGTGTTTTCTAAGTCTCTGTAATATTTTAGAC
>CAYSIN010000093.1:0-10269 GCA_964431135.1 uncultured Bacteroidales bacterium | reverse complement strand
AATATTAAAGACCATTGACGCAGGACAACACTGGGATTCTTTAATAACGAATACCACCCGGACATTATACTCCATTGTATTTGTAAACAATAATACAGGCTATGCCGCAGGTGACAGCGGTACCATTCTTAAAACCACCAATGGCGGAACAACCTGGAATACGCTGACCAGCGGAACCATAAACAGACTGCTTTCCGTTTCTTTTATAGATGAATATACAGGTATAGTAACAGGAAATAACGGTACTGCATTAAAAACCACCGACGGGGGAACTACATGGCAAGCCTTGACTACCGGAACTACAACGGTTTTAAACGCTGTTTATATGCTCGACAACAACCATGTGTTTATTTGCGGTAATGCAGGTCTCTTTTTAAAATCCGTGGACGGGGGAACCAGTTTTGCCGATTCAACACTTACTACGACTAATAATTACGATATTAAATTTATAAGTGCTGATACGGGCTTTATTGCCGGCAGAAAGTTTCTCAGAACAACCGATGGGGGTAGTACATGGAGTTCGTATGACTTGAGCAAAGAAGTTTTATCTTTAAGCATCCCTGCTTCGAATCACAATAAAATTTATAGTGTAGGATACGGTGGTTCTATTTTCGTTTCTAATAATCAGGGAACTTCTTTTTCTTCTAAACTCACATATATTCCAACACATTATAATCCTATAAATGGTTATATCGATATGTTTTTTACAGATGCAAATACAGGTTATATACTTTGCAGCTATGCTACCGATGTTTTAAAAACCACAGATGGAGGTGTAACATGGAATAGCAAACATGGTGCTGGATTACCTTTCACATATCCTTATACTATACATTTCCCTTGCAAAGATACAGGATATTATTGCGGATATGATTCATGGAACAATGTTGGTATTATACATAAAACTGTTAATGGGGGAGATAGTTGGATAAATTTATTTGATAGTTCGCCATGGGGTGGAATCGGAATAGTGGCATTAAAGTCTATATTTTTTATTAATTCAATTATTGGCATTACAGTAGGTAATTCCGGTGTTATTTATAAGACTATTGACGGGGGACAAAATTGGAATACAATACCAAGTGGCATCACAAATAGCTTAAATAAAATATTTTTTGCAACTGACAGTATCGGATATATAGCTGGAACAGGAGGACTCATATTAAAAACAACAGATGGGGGCAATCATTGGACTCCGTTAAATAGTGGTACAACATCTGATGTTCCTTCACTTTATTTTGTAAATAAAGATACAGGCTTTGTCGGTACCAACAGTATGATATTAAAAACGACCGATGGTGGTAATTCATGGGTATCAACTTTATTAAATTTTACCCCAACTTCTATTCATTTTTCCGATACTGACCATGGCTATGCCACGGGCGGACATAAAATTATAAAAACAACCGATGGCGGAAATACTTGGAATTACATGCACAGCGAAACAGCAAATTCAATTTACCGTATCTTTTTCACTGATTCAGTAACGGGATATATTCTTGGAAGTAATCGGACTATTTTAAAAACAACAAGCGGCGGTTTGGTAAATACAAGCCCGATATTCCTGCCTGATTCCTATGTGAAAATATATCCCAATCCTTCTGTTGGTTTTATTACCATAGATAATAACGATGATGCAACCATTCAGTTATTTGATATGAACGGTAAATTGGTTTTAACCAAGCAACTATACTCCGGCGAAAATCAGGTAGATATTTCCTTGCTAAACAATGGTATGTATGTAGCCAAAGTAATAAGCACTAAAAATATTAAAACAACTAAAATTATTAAAAACTAAATAGATATGAAACATTTATTTTTATTTAGTCACCCCTAAAAAAGTACTTATTCTACCTCGTCCTCGTTTATAACGAGGATGTAAACCTATCCCGTTCCCTATGTCCTCTTTATCCATCATCACTCTATGAATAAAAAAAGAGTTTCCCCGCTCCGATAAGAGCAAAATAAATGTGGAAAGTGATTTTTTGAAATTTGGCAGAATGAAAAAAAAGTTATATCTTTGTTAAAATAATTTAATTTTTAACAAAGTTTTAATAACCATAATGCTATGAAAAAATTCTTTTTTATTTCAATTCTGTGCGTGCTGGCATTTTATGCCCCGGCTCAAATTAAACTGCTCGATTTGAGCGTTATTCCAAATGTTAGCACAGACAGTTCCTCTGGAACAAACATTATTATGGACGTAAGATTTAAAGTAAAAAATGCTGCAGAGGCTGAAAAGATTATAATCTGGTTCGGTTCGCAAGTTAATACTAATGATGTGCTTAATATCGAAGCAAGTATTATCCAAAACGGTACTGAAGTTTTGATAAATTATAATGGTCTGTCGATACCGGTAAGAAATTACGGTGCTGAGATAAAAGTCCCTCTTACAGTTTTTCAAAATAGTGCCTACCATTATATTACACTTTTTGCAAAAAAAGCAGACGGAACAGAATCTAACAGATTAAGTTTTATTAAGTAATTACTATTAAGGATTTAAATAATATTTAATATGAAAACATTTATTTTATTTTCAGTCATGGTATTTAGTATCGGGATTTCATATTCACAAAGATACTTAACCGTAACCAAAACAACCGACCCTGATCCTTTTGAACATCCATTTAATGCGGTTGACAGCCTCTGCGACCCTGATATGTATGGTACCTTACAATGGGCGATAAGAAAGGCAAATTCCTCTTTTGACAGTTCTTTAGTTGTTAATTTTAACATTCCCGGCTCTGGCATGAAAGAAATTGCACTCAATTATGAACTTCCCATGATAGTTAACAATACGGTTCCCATCTTCATTGATGGAACGAGCCAACAGGGATATTCATATGGAGGTCCTACGATAGAAATTAACGGACAAAGTTTAATAGGGACTTGCTTTCAGACTTACAAAACAAATATTTCCATAAAAGGGTTTTCAATTAAAAATTTCTTATACCATGGCATAGTAGTAAATACACCATCAGGAACATCAGAAATCAACCAAAATGTAATAAACAATATTGAAAATGGTGAGAATAATACTGCTGCTATTGGAATAAGAGTGATTTTTACAAATACACTGGGAGTCTTTAATATTATAGGAAACCATATAGGGACAGGAATTAGCACAACAAATATAGAGGATTATGGAATATTGATAGATTATTGCGATGGAATAAATATTGGCGGAACATTAGATAATCAGTCCAACACAATAACAAATTGCGGAATCAGAGGGATTTATTTATCAGGTTCAAATCATGTCCGTATGTCTGCTAATCTGATATATAATAATCCAATAGCTATTTGGTCATTAGGAAGCAATGATAATAAGCAAGCACCAGCAATAACTTTATTTCAAAATGACACATTATATGGAACTTCTGCGCCTAATGATATTATTGAAGTATTTGGCAGTAATGGTGATCAGCAGGTTAATGAATTTATTGGAAGTGCGATTACGGATGATAATGGTAATTGGTTCTTGCCAATTCAAACGACTTATAATTTTGTAGCGGTAAATGCTACTGATACAGAGGGTAATAGTTCTATATTTGCTTATTTGGATATTGTCACTTACAATTGTACCTTAGATTTTTACTGTTATCAGCACAGTGTTTGCGCTCCAGGTTCTGTCCAACTATCAGCGTTGTGTACCGGCGGACAGACTGTCTGTCAAGGTCAAGGTCAAGACTGCTATTACAATTTATACGATCAAACAGAAGGAATTTTTTTAGCATCAGATATGTATAATGGTTACTGTAATGGTATATATAGTAATACATATTTCCCTTCTACTATTCAACATTGTAATATGTATCATACTATTGTTCTATATTTAAGCTGCTTTACTTTTAATATTGATGATGGTTCCCCAGTGGCTTATTTACAAGTTTGGGTTGGATGTCCTCCAAGTACATCTTCAATAATTTCGAGTGAACCGGATAATACGATTTGTAGTGGACAAAATGTTACTTTAACATGTAATTCGCCATATTCAACAGATTGGTCATGGTCAACCGGAGCAATAACACAAAGTATTACCGTTCATCCTTCGGTAACAACAACTTATTATGTAACTCCATATAATGGATGTGGAAATGGCCCTGTTGCTCAGATAACTATTTATGTAAACCCCTCTCCACAAGTAACAATACAAGGAACTACTCCTTTATGCTATAGTTATGCGGATATTTTAACTGCGATTACACAACCTGAATGTTCTAATTGCACTTATACGTGGAGTCCTACTGATAATATCACTTCAAATAATGGTTCATACATTACTATTCAATCACCACTTGATAATCCAAACGAAACATTTAATGTTATAGTAACAAATAGTTATGGCTGTACTGGAACGGCATCATTTACAGTTCATGAATTACCTCAACTATATATTACTCCTCATAATGGGAGTGTTTATTGCTATGGATGGTCTGGATGTGTAAGTATCGATGTTTCTGGAGGGAACCCTCCATATGCATATAGCTGGCTAAATGGCAATATGACTAATCAAAATTGTAATGTGTCTCCTGGCACATATACCGTTACTGTTAACGATGCAAACAATTGTTCGTATACATCAACCGTTACCCTTTCCCAACCTCCCCAATTACATGCTTCTATTACTAACTATACAAATGTAAAATGCAATGGGGGTAGTGATGGCACAGCAACGGTATCGGCTTCCGGTGGAACTCCTGGTTATACTTATCATTGGTCCGATGGAGAAAACACTCAAACAGCAACAAACTTGAGTGCCAGTACTTATACCGTTACTGTTTACGATACGCATAACTGTACAACCACTGCGACGGTCACAATTAATCAACCTGCTCCAATGACTATCAATACAGATGTTGGCAATGTTCTTTGTAACGGTGATAATTCAGGTTCTATAATAATAACGTCTGTAACAAATGGAACACCTCCTTATTTATACCATTGGCCAGATGGAACAACTACTACAACTAATAGTATTCATAATCTCCCTGCAGGAACTTATCAAGTTACTGTTACCGATGCAAATAACTGTAGTATTGTCGTTCCGGTTATTATTACTCAACCATCTGCTTTAACAGTTCAAAATTTAAATTACACACCGTCTATTTGTCAAAATTCACAAAATGGCTCAATTTCTGTTTCGGCAACCGGCGGCACTCCTTCTTATCAATATTCCATAAGTAATCAATCAAATAACAACGGCAACTTTACCGGTTTATCTGTTGGAAATTATTTTATTACAATTACAGACCAAAACGGTTGCACAACAACTGCTCATATAAGTATAAACCCAAAACCAGACCCCGTGGCTGCTTTCACTCAAACATCCTGTGCGTATTTAGGCGGACCTACAAGTTTTACCAATACTTCGTTGAATGCAACTTCTTTTATCTGGGATTTTGGTGATGAAACAACTTCAACTGCAACAAATCCACAACATATTTATAGCAGTGCTAATAATAATTATGGTGTATATTGCGTAACTCTTACAGCTATTAATGATTGCGGAATAAGTAAATACACACAATCTATATATGAAGAACCTGCAAAATGTGTTTGCAATACAATTTTTACTTATCAAAATTATGTTGTCTCTCCATATACAACTTTTTCCATTAGTGGACAAGTAACGATTAAAGGTGATTTTACTGTAGAAACAGGTGCGACATTAAATATTTCAACCCAAAGTATATTGCGTTTTGCTCCCGATGGTCGTATTATTGTGAAACGTGGTGCTCATTTAAATATATCTGACAATGTTACACTTACCAGTTTGGGAGGAACTTGCGATTATATGTGGCAGGGAATAGAAGTATGGGGATACCCGACACTTTTATCTTCGGATTACCAACAGGGAATATTAAAAATGGGGAACACGGTTAAAATAGAAAATGCGCATATTGCAGTACTTTTAGGCGCCCGTAAAGATAATGTATGCGGAAGGCATATTGCTAATATAAACTGGGCTTTTGATAATAACATGGCAGGCGGGGTTATTCAAATGAACGCTCGTGACAATTTTATTAATAACGGCATAGACATTAAATTTTTGCCTAAGAACAGCGCTTCTAACGATGGAAGCAATAATATTATCTACGATGCCGCTTTTAGTTGCACACCTCCTCTTATAGATGCGCATTATAACAGCAGTAATCAAAATCCTTATCCAAACTTACACAATCCCTGGGCGGGGAGCGCCAATTCTGACCAGCGAAGCTATATAGGAATACAGTCCACGAATATCAGTAAGTTAATTATAAATAACTGCCGTATGAGTAATCACGAATATGGCATTTATACTTTAGACAATCAAAAAACCACTGTAACCGGTTGTATTTTTACCAATATGCGACGGGGTATGCGCATAGAAAACTCTACACCCACGCTGCTAAGCGGGTATGATATTACATCTTGTAGTTTTAATTATATTCCCGGCAATACCTCCGGCACCTTAGCTGCATATGATGGTACAGCTATATATATCAATAACGGCATGGGATATAAAATACATGATGGGAATCAGTTTAATAATACATATAGTACAAACATGAATACTTATAAACCTTTTGGAATAATTACATATTTCGCTTCGAGTGTCCAAATTACAAATAATATATTCTCTCAATTATATAAGGGTATTATTATTAATAATTCCGGCACTTATGGTAGTACAATTATGGCAAAAGCAAGTAGTTGGATAGGAAATGTCTTTTATAATTGTTCAACCGGAATTATGACCATAAATACCAACTCAAACCTTTGTATCAGGTGTAATACACATAATTCAAATAATGTTATTAATCCTATCGCATGGAATACTATTTCGGGAACATTGGCAAATCAAGGATTAACAGGATGGCAACCTATTGATAATGTTAATAATTCAAGATTTGGAGCAGGAAATTATTTCTATCCAGTTGCAACTCCTACTCAGAATTATTTAATTTCAGCACCAACAATCGCTTATAATTATATTTATCATATAGCACCTGCGCAATATGTTCCTTATGTTTATTCCCCTATAACGAAAACACCTATGACCAATGTCTCTTTTCACGGTAATACCACATCCTGTCCTTTGCCCAATATTGTTCCTCCTACTATTTCCCTAACTACTTCAACTCCCTTAAATGCCCCTGTATTTTTACGAATAGACAGCTTAAACAATGTTGTTTCTACATTACAGGTACAATATCAGGTTCTTGTAAACAATGCCGATAAAGGACACACACAGGATTTATTAAATGCTATAAATGCTACACCGCCGACAGGTCAGTTAAAAAACATGCTTGTTTCAGATTCGCCCTTGTCCGACACGGTGCTGATAGTGTTGAATACCCAATTCCCCTTATCAAACGGAAATTACAAAAACGTAATGGACGAAAACCTTCCTGTAGACAGGAAAGTTGCGCCTTCGTTTTATAACCGCGTCGGAACACTTCCTAATGGTATAAAAAACCAGTTGTTAAGCGAACAGGCAAACAACCCGGGCAAAACAACCCTGGGTTCCGTAGAACAGCAATTAGACCAGGCAAAGCAAATCAAAGCCCTGTATTTTAGCTCTGTGATTTCGGCACTACTTGATTCTACAGTTAACCGTAAAGCCGATGCCATAACCCTGTTGGAACGCGAAGGGACTCCCGAAGCAAACCTTATTTTGGCATCTACTTACATGAGCGACAGTAACTATACAGCAGCAGCATCTAAAATAGCACAGTTACCCGACGATAATGGTGCTTATTCCGACTGGAAAGCATATGCGACCATGCTTTTAACGCATTTTGAGCAGGGGAAAACATTGGAAGAACTCGACAGCAACCAGATTGCTTATATACGAACACTGGCATATCAATGTCCCGACGAAATGGCGACCGCCAATGCAAAAGCTGTTTTATTCTATTTATTACGTGAAACCGTACCTCCCTGTCCCTTAAACGAAACCCGTATTCAGCAGTTACAGAATAAACCTGACAATAATCAGTCATCGTTTCTGGGTGAAAATTATCCTGACCCGTTTACCAACCGTACTGTAATCCCGTATTACCTGCCCAAAGGTCTGGAAGGCGAACTGACCGTAAAAGACGTAACCGGAAGGATGCTCTATACCGCTCCCCTGCAGGAAGGCGAAAACAGGCTCGAAATTGACACCCGCAATTGGGCGGCAGGCATTTATGTTTATGGAATGACTATTAACGGCGAAATCGTAGAAGCGAGAAAAATGGTAAAAAGCGAATAAACAAATGTCTGAACCATTGATTTCCAATATGATTTTTATGATAGACTATGATTATTATTTGCACAAATGAAAATCAGGTTAATCAAAAAAAATCAGAGGTTCAGATTTTTTTTGCAATTCAGACTTTTTTATTACCTTTGCATATAAATATAATTAAAGATGAAAAAGAATTTTCAACATTTTTACAAATTTATTATTATTATCCTTTTTACTTTTAACTTTCAACTTTTAACCTTCAACTGTTTTTCCCAGCATTGGGTACCGGATACGAATAATAATTTTCATTTAAGAATGATTGTTGATGGTGGACAGGGAACTAAATTGTATGCTTATAAAGATACACTTTTTCTCTCAGGTTCATTTTCATGGATATCAGATGTTCATGCATTTAATATAGCCCGTTATTGCAATGGTAAATGGGATTCATTGAGGGGAGGGGTATATGGCAACGTTAATGCGATGCATTATTTGAATGGGTATTTATATATTGGAGGCTATTTTAGTTGTGTTTACGAAGTCGGAGGTTATGAACCATTTGTTAATGGAACTCCTGTATATCGAACTTCGGGCACAGCTAAGTGGGACGGTAATCACTGGCATTCCATAGATACTACCGTTGATTGTACTATTGCATGTATTAATGATATGCTCTATTTTAATAATAAATTTTATTTTGCAGGGACAAACTTATTTAACATGGCATGGGGCATGATATCCTTTGATGGCACAACCTGGGGTGATAAATGTAATATAGCAGGTTTCCATGACTTAAATATTTACAATCAGGATTTACTAGGTGGTGATGGTTGTTGGGGTTTATTTTTTCGCTATATAGGCAATGCCCAATTTGATTCTGTTCCCTATGGCGGTATATATGGCGGTCCATATTGCATGCTTACCGATACCATAAATGATTTTTTATACTTAGCAGGTTATTTTTGGTGGGTTAATCGTCAACATCCCACAGAATCGCACTGGATAGCTATGTATGATGGCTTTGACTGGCATTCTATGGGTACCAATAATTTTAATCCTATTTTATGCATGAAAATGTATAACGGGTATTTATATGCAGGTGGGTCTAATACTAATTTTTTAGAAGATAGTGTAACACAAGTTAATAATATTGCCCGTTGGGATTGGGATAATTTTCAATGGAAACTTCTTGGTTCCGGAACAAATGGAAGTGGTATTAGTAGTTTAGAAGAATTTCATGACACATTATTTGTTACCGGTGGTTTTACCATAGCCGGCGGCGACAGCGCCATAGGCTTAGCCCGCTGGTATGCTCCTCCCGACACCTGCTGTGCCTTTTTACGCCCAATGATACACACCGCCGGAGTTATTGATACTTTTTATCTTTCACAAGGCCATGTCGATGTGCCGTTTTATAATAATAACTCCTATGCCGACACCTGGAACTGGGATTTTGGCGATGGTGGCACAAGTAATACCAAAGATCCCATACATACCTATACAGACACAGGCATATATACAGTAAGTGTAGCAGTTACCCATAAAATGATTGATGACACAACACGTACATGTACCAAAACCGCAACGAAAACAATCGTTGTGTTACACAGCAGCGGAATAGAAGCATACAACGAAGAAAGTCTGAATTTTATCATTTATCCCAATCCAACTACTGGTGATTTTACAGTAGAATGCACCCTACCTGCTAATAAAACCGGCCTGATAAAAACGTATAACAGTTACGGCAGTTATTTAGGAGAATTTCCATTAGAAACGGGCTGCAATCATTTGGTTATACCGGCAAGAGAATGGATTACCAATGTAATCTTATGCGGGCTTTATATTGACGGGAAACAGGTATTGGTAAAAAAAGTGATGAAATAATAGAAAATAATTTGAGGTGGTATAAATTTAAACTTCAAGTTTTTTTTATTCCACATATTGAAGATATAATATGGTAAGGAGTGAGCGGGTGGTAAAACTGTCTGGACCATGATTCACCGGATTATAGGATTAACATGATTGCTTATGAAATACGAAGAACTGACAAAGAA
>CAYSIN010000092.1:0-10856 GCA_964431135.1 uncultured Bacteroidales bacterium | reverse complement strand
TTAGAGTTTGACGGGACAAAATTCATTTCATTTTTTTGTTAGCGGTTTGGTATTAAGTGCATTAGCAGAAAACAAGTGTAAGTAAATTTTGGTGGAGCAATGGCTTGTGTGGCTTGCTTTACTCTTGCTTTGTGGATTTGCAATTCTTTTTTTCTTTTTAGAGCAGTGGGGAAAAAAACTAAATTTTTATTTTCTCGTCCAGTCATTATAATGGTGCTGTCTTTTTTATCGCTTGTTTATAACGGATTAGCGGTATATTTTTGTTGCCGATTTCGGAGCACTGTCCTGTCAAGTTACAACTACTTTTGATACGGGCTGTAACGCTTGATAATCCACTGACTGCCAAATGCTTTATACACGTTGTTGTGTGCTGCCATTTTTTCATTTTATTTTGTCTATCAGTCATTTAGTGTTTGTTTTGGTCGTGCATTGGCTTGATGACTCTTTTGCATTTTTCGTTTGGTTTTGAGTGTCGGCAAAAATGCAAATGTGCCACCAAAAGCGTTGGAATTACTTAAAAACCAAAATTAGCACTGACCCAATTAAAGCAATCGCACCTGTAACAATTGCAATCATCTTAATCAATTTAAGTTGCTTCGGGAAGTCAATCGCTTCAATGGTCTTTGTCAAGTTTTCTGTCGATGCAATTAAATCTTGATGCGGTTTAAGAATTGAATCAACTGCCTTAGTTACATTCTGTAAATGTACCTTGAACTCTGTGTTTGTAGTGTTTGCTGCATTCACTGCCGCTTGTGCTGCTGCTTTAGCTGAGTCAATGTGTTCAACAGCAGTTTTCAATTTTGTAATTTCTCCATTTATGGAGTTTAAGCTGTCATTAAGTTCTTTAAACATATTGTTCTAAAAATTTTTTGTTAAAGGAAGATATTTTATTAGATGCAAACTTTGCTTGCAAAGTTTCTAATTGCTTGATGTGATTGGAATAGCTTTCATTGTCGTGTTTCTGAATTTCTAAGCTCAACTTTTCAATTTCGTTGTCAATGTATTCATAGCTGAAACCATTTCCCTCATTGTAATAATACTTAAAGCCATTATCAAGATACTCTTGCACTTTTTTGTCGTCTCGGTCTTTAAGAAGAATAGAACTGTAATAAACTAACCAACTAAAGACAGGATTGTCAGGATTTGATTCAAGTAATCGGTTTGCTGAACCTCTTAATTGTTGTTGTAAGTTTTTATCATCACCTACTTTGTTTATGTAGTTGAAAAGTATATCAAAATCAAATTCGTCTCCGCCTGATGTCGCTTGATACAGTTCTTCAACATATTGCGATCAAAATAGTCATTAACAGTTCTTATAAAACCTGCGTTGTCTGTCAGACCAGCTACAACTGCTTCTTCTATGTTGTCAAGAGCTTTCTTTCGTTTATCAAAAACCTTATCGTAGATAAAGTCAATCAAGTAATCAACGCACTTCCGAAGCATTGTGTTTTGTAATCTGTTCGGAGCATCTATTCTTACTCTCTGTGCCGAAATTCTTGTTAAGTAGTGTTCAACATATTCTTCAAGTTTGTCAAGAATTTTTGTATCAGATAGTTTTTTACAATCTACCGTGACAAGAGAAGGGTATTGAATTGTGTAGTCTTCAATCACACCTAAAATTGAAAGTCGATAAATTGTTTTCAATGTATCATTGTCTAATCTGATTTTGGTGTAAAGAGATTTTAATTCTGCTATTTGTATTTGATTAAAAGTGATTGTAACATTCGTTTTCTTTTTATAGTTGTTAATCATATTGTCAATAAAGTCATCGTCACTTTTACAAAAACCTGTTGCCTTTTTCACTAGTGCATAATCAAATTCAGTGTAATTCGGTTGCAAATAATCTACTACTCTTTGGATACCGTCATTCTCTAACCCAATTGTTAAACTTTTGATTTCATTGATTGGAATACCTTGTATAAGTGGTTCAAGTCCTTGTTGTTGCTGTATTTGTTGTGTGCTATTCAGCCAAGGAATTAAAGAAATGTTGGCAGGTTTTTGCGTTCTGATTTTTAAAGCAATTGTTTCAAGTAAACTAACTGCTTCCGACTCTGTTAGCATATTGTTTCCATTAGTGCTTATCACTAAGGAATCAATTCGAATGCTTCCATAATTCTGCCCGAATTGTTCACCGTTAATGTAAATGGTATGCGGTTGTGTTGCTGGAAATGGTTTTCCGAATTTTATTTCACGTCCTGTTTCCTCTAATATTTCTTGTTCAACTTGGTTCTTCTTTGGAGTATGAGGAAAAGTGATTCTGTCAAGTAAATCAAAAGTGACATTTTTTTCGTAAATCCTTCCCTTAAAACTATTATACAAAAAACTATCTTGAATATCTCTTGAAACTGTGCTACCATTAGGCAACTTTAAGTTGTTACAGTGAAAAATGTAGCATACCGCCTTTTTTCTATCTCTGCCTGCACGACCTGCTTCTTGGTAAAATCCTTCAATTGAAATCGGGTGTGTAACATGAACCGTAAACCTTACATTAGGTTTGTCTATTCCCATACCAAATGCTTTGGTAGCCACAAGAATTGTTATCTCGTTGTTTTTGAATTTATCCTGTGTAATGTCGTTTGCATCGCTACTACCATGATATTCTCCGATTAAATGTGATATGCTTGGGTATGTTTGTCTTAAATAATCGGCAACATTTTTTACACTAAAAAATGGACCTGTTGCATAGGGGCAAAAAATTATACCGCAATTTGAATTATCAGCATTCGCTTGAACAAAGGTTGAAAAATTGTCTGTATTAAATTCAGACATTAAATCAGAGTTCAAGGTATTTCGAAGCAGATTTTTTGTTGCCTCGTATACTGCACTTTTAACATTCCATTCGGTTAATCCACTAACCAATGTTGCAGTAACATTTTTGATTTTAAACTTGAGTTCTTTTCGTTCTAATTTCTCAGGACGGATAATGTCCGAATCGTTTTGCAAACCAACTTCTCTTTGGACATCACTCAACACATCAAATGATGCTGTGCCAGTCAAGCCAATTGTTGAAATAAATTCTCCTACGTGTCCTGAAAAACAAGACTTCCTTGAATTGTCACCTAACTTTAAATAGGCAGTTCTAAAATCATGTCCCCATTCAGAAACGCAATGTGCTTCATCAATTACACAATAAGCGAAGTTGCGATTGTAGTTTGAAATTGATTTGATAGAATTTCTAAAATCTTTAATTACAAATCTTTCAGGTGAAACGAAAGCAAATAAAAATTCTCCCTCGGAATATCTTTTTATGTTTTCCTTTTTCTCCGCTGCTGAAAGAGATGAATTGATATATACAGTTCCGTCAATTGAAGCATTTTTTAAGTTTTCATCTTGGTCTTTCATCAATGCCTTTATAGGGTCAACTACAATTGTCAAACCTGGTTGCAGCAATGAAGCAATTTGATATGTTAAAGATTTACCCGCACCTGTTGGTAGAAGTGCAATAGGATTCTTTTTCTCTAATGCTTTTGAGAGGATTTCTACCTGTCCCTCTCTAAAAGATTGTTTTCTGAAGAGTGATTGAAGAAAGAAGTTTAAAGATTCAATGCTTTCGTGGTGTCGGCTTTTTGGTGCGTTTAAATATTTAACAGTCGGATAAAAATTAAATTTTCTTTTTTCTTCTGTGTGATGAGAGGAACGAATAATAATTGTGTTATTCGCAGAAATGTTTGTCGGTTTATTTAGGAATGTTGAATAATTTAGAATTGAAATATCAATTGTTAAGTCAAAATGACTAAAGTCAATTGCATCAGAAAATAATTGCGTTTCGTTTTCTTGATTTAGTTTGCACTCTGCAAATTCAGCTGTATTAAAGATTGTCAAATCAATCCTTGGAAGTTTCAACTTCTCGCCATTTTGAAGAAGCGATAAGTTTTCAATTTGCAGATACAAATCATCAATAGCAGATTTGCCGCAAGGCAAATCTCTTTCTATTATTGCTATCGATAGATTTTCTTTTTCAATGTCAATAATATTCTTTTTTATTGCTTTAATAATTGCTTTCTGAACTCTTGCTATTCCAAAAGGAGATAGAAATAATTGCAAATAATCTAACTCTGTTTCAGAATTAAATAGTGGATCGGAAATGTTTTGATTAAAGTATTGAAAATATGGATGCTGTAAATACTGAGTAATTAGGCTTTGTTTGGCTTGTGGGATAGCATTAACTTCTGATGTTTTAATTCTTACGGTTTGATAGCCATTCTGGTTTGCAAAATGGTTTCGTAAATTGTCTTTGGTTTTTTGAGGTTCAACATCGTGTTGATTTCCGTCAATTTCAATAACAAGTCCTTTGGAGAAATTTTCCACCTCTGGAAATTCAAGTAAGAAGTCAATTGTTTGAAAAGCAAACAAATCCTCTCCGACCTCCTTTTCAACTATTGAACTAATATTTCTCTGTAACTGTAAAAGTTGATTTGCCCTGCTGCCATTCTGTGCGAAACTATTTTGAAAAAATACTTTCTCAACTTCACTGCCACCATGCTGTTCCCAAGTTTGAAAAGTTGTTTCATTATTTAACTCGGTAGTTCTACTGTCAGCAATTACCAAGCATCTTAAATATTCGCTTGCATCTTCATTAAAGTCAAAAGTAATCGAGCCGATATTTGAATTAGCTTCTTCTGTCAATCCGAATGTTTCCGCAAAAAGTCTTTCTATACTGATAGATGTTAGAGTCGGTAGTCCTCTTGAAAGTTGGTTGTCAATGACTGTAAAAATTGGATGCTCCTGTTCGTTATCGCCATTATTTAATAAGTTGTTTTTGCAATAAAAAGCAGAAAGGTTTTTACAAATCTGTAACCAAAAATCTCTCTTGTCCGATTGATTAATGAGTTTTTTTACTCCTTGTAGTATTTGTCCTGAGAAATAATCTGTCATGAGGGTAGTAATTTTTGTGTGTCGGGACAAAAGCAAATGTGGTACAACTTCTTGTCGGTTTGAGGGTGGCGTTGCACATCTTTTGATTTTGCTGAATCGTTGGCTTGTCTGTTCATTTTCTCATTAATTATATTGTTGCACTGTCGTCTTTTAGGGTTGCACATAACTTGTTTATATATCTGTCTTTATCAGACTTTATTTGTTACTATTCAGGTACAAAGATAATTCTTTTATATGAAATAAACAAGCGAATGTAAAAAAAAAAATTTCATACCCTACAAAAGGAATGCTAATACCGACTTGCTGTTCATTAAAACAATACGCTTCGCTTTTGTTTTAATACGGTTAGTCTGTCGGCATCCCGTCTCGTCATTATTGACGAGATTAGAGTTTGACGGGCAAAATTCATTTCATTCTTTTTTTCTTTTTAGCGTAGTGGGGAGAAAAAACTAAATTTTTATTTTCTCGTCAAGTCATTGTAATGGTGCTGTCTTTTTTATCGCTTGTTTATAACGTTCACAGGTATGCGTAGTTGCCGATTCATGGGCGCTCACTTGTCGGGTTACCCACTATGTAGCCAAATGAACAAACATTAGCAACCGAAAGGCACGGCAATTGCGTATGACCGGTTGTTGTCGGTTCGTGCTTTATTTTTCTTCTATTTCACATTTAAATCTAATTCCTAATTCCTCAATCAATTGAAAGTCATTAATCCAAGAAACATTCATCTTATCACACACATTAGGAATTTTAATTTTCGCAGAATTTAAAGCTGTAATTTTTTCCTCTTTAGTCACAACAATTGCCTTTTCTTTCAAGGCATGAGCTATAACCCATGGGTCCGCTAATGACCTAGCTTTAGTATTATCAACTAAATATTTATGATTTGGATCAGCTGAATATAAATCTTTCAAACACTTCGTTACTTGCTCGTCAATTTTTTTAATAGGAATTTTGCTAGACTTTAACCATTTTGAAAGATCATCATCAGTTCTAACAATTTCTTCATAAACCATCTCTGGTATAAAAATTAAACTCCGCGTTCCTAAATCATTAAGCAAATCCCAATAACATGGGCATATCTTGGGCGAATAATACTTTTGCCATGCTTGAATTAGCACATTAGCATCTAAACAATATTTTTTGTCATTTAAACTCATCTGTACATTTGTGCTTCTAGTTTGGCAAACTTATTTACTTGAACATTTAATAAATTGCTAGCCACAGATGGTTCAATAAAGCCCCCACGAAAAGCATCTAATACGGTTTGTGTAAATAATCTACTATTTCTGTTTAATTGTAACAGAAAGTAATTTGGCCAACCAGGTTTTTCTTTCTCTTTCTGTTTTGCTTTTTTCTCGGCTTCTTTTTTTAGAAATTCATGGTATTCAATATCTGCCAAGTGTTTTAATTTTTTATATACACTTAAAGAAATGATATTCAGATTTAATGCTCTTACTAAAAATGCGAAAGAACTGACGCCGATTGTTTTTGCGTTTCCGAAAACTTCTTTGGCATTATCAAATGCATTACTTTCAAGATTTAAAATATATTCTTTGGGTATTAAAGCGTTTGCAGCAACTTCATTGCAGTATAATTCAATTGGATTATAATCAGTAGTATCTTTTAGAGAAGGCTCTATCTCATTTGATATTCCAGTTTCAGCAATCCAAAGATGAGCAAGTTCATGTACCAATGTAAACAATTGCGGTGCTTGCCAATCGTCGGAATTTATAAAAACAAAAGGAGCATAACTATCAGCTATTGCAAAACCTTGTATCTCATTTGAATCTAGTTTTAATCTTGAATGAATAAAACTAGTTCTTGAGATAAAAATCCCATTTGACTCAGCTTTATCAATCCATTCTAAAATTGGATTGTTTGATTCATAATATAAAGGATTAATACTTAATACTTTGAGTATATCTTTTGCAACTAATTCTGAATTGTCATTTATAGAGAATTTTCCTATAAAAGACACTTTAGTCTCGTTATTTTCTTCATTTATTTCACTTATCCATGCTTGTTTTTGCTGTATTTCACGGATTATAAAAATCGAAGCTGTACCTAATTCCTTAGAACCTGCTTTTCGGAAATCTTGTAGAGGTTGAAAATCAAGAGGCACTTCAGGAAGAAAAAATAGTGCAAATGGCCTTCTATAAGCTTTTGCTAGGGTCTGTGCTTGTCTTATAGTTGGAAAATCTTCACCGTTTTCCCATTCTTTAAATTTATCAATAGACACAGCAACTTTAGATGCAGCAATTTCTTCAGTCATTTTAGCTGATTCTCTTGCCCATCTGAATACTTTTGCTGTTATGTATGCTTTATCTGCCATTTAATGCAAAAATACAATTTTTAGTCTCATGTCAAGATAAATTTATCAAATGCGATGTATCTCTTAGCATGACCGCTAACGTTTTATTTACGCAACAAATATACAACTTTTTTTAATACAAAATTCAAAACATTCGTAAACCACTTTTTTGTTTAATCTTAGTATTGAAAGATAAATTACATGATATCAATTATTATTATTTTAATAAAAATAGTTGCATTTACGAATGTTTTGATTAATTTTGCTGTGGTTAAATCTGAAAAAAATGGACATCGAATATTTAATACCGACTTGCTAACAGGTTCATTAAAACAATACGCTTCGCTTTTGCTTTAAAACGGTTAGTCTGTCGGCATGAACCAAAGTATAAGAATGAAATAAATTTTGAGTTTCCTCACAAATCAACAACCACTTTTTAAGGGACGACTAAATATAATATTGTACAGATGAATGCAACTTGGTATAAAACATAAAATTAACTGCCCGCTGTCTATGATTTTATTAAGAGATAGTCAATACAGGTAACCATTAATAATTATTTTTGTGTTAATTGAAAACTATTTATATTTTTGTAAAAAAAAATGATGATGATTTATTTACTTTTATCGCTGGTTGGATTACTGATAATTATTAATATCTGGCTAACTGTTAAAAAAGCACAGCCGCATACAAATGATGATTATAATATTAGGTTTGATGCATTAGAAAAAGAAGTAAAAGACGTAGAAAAAGAAGTATTGAGATTAGAAACTTCCATGAAAGATGAATTTTCACGCAACAGAGAAGAAACCCAAAAATCGTTTAAGGAAAATCGAACAGAATTGAGTCAGTCGTTAGCAACTTTCAGCGAACTGCTCACAAACACAGTCAAAGGACTTTCTGGCAATCAAAAAGAACAATTTGATACCTTTTCTGGACTCGTAAAAGAGTTTAGCAATGTTCAAGTACAAAAATTTAATGAACTGATAAAAAAACAGGAACAACTGAAACAGGAAACGGAGAGCAAACTCGAACTTATTCGTGATGCCGTAGAAAAGAAACTGGATGTTATTCAACAAAACAATGAGAAAAAATTGGAACAAATGCGAGCCACGGTGGACGAAAAACTGCAAACAACCCTTGAAAAGCGTCTTTCCGAATCGTTCAAACTGGTGAGCGAAAGGCTCGAGCAGGTTCATAAAGGGTTAGGCGAAATGCAAAGTCTGGCTTCAGAAGTGGGTGATTTGAAAAAAGTTTTTTCAAACGTAAAAACCAAAGGGGTTATTGGTGAAATCCAGTTGGGTGCCATACTGGAGAGCATGTTGTCGCCGGGTCAATTCGAAAAGAATGTCAAAACAAAAAAGGGTTCAGCCGATTTAGTTGAATATGCTATTGTGCTTCCAGGAAAAGATGAACAGGGACAACCCGTTTACCTACCCATTGATGCCAAATTCCCTACCGAAGATTATGTGCGACTGGTAGATGCGTATGAAAATGCCAATGCTGCAGACATTAAGACATCATCAGCCAATTTGAATGCTGTATTAAAAAAATGTGCCAAAGATATTCACGATAAATACATAGACCCACCCAATACTACCGATTTTGGTATTTTATTTTTGCCCGTAGAAGGCTTGTATGCCGAAGTTGTACGTCAACCGGGGCTTATTGAAGAACTTAGCAGAAATTTTAAAATCATTATTGCCGGTCCTACTACGCTGGCTGCCATTCTTAACAGTTTGCAATTGGGATTTAGAACACTCGCTATCGAAAAACGTAGCAGCGAAGTATGGAAAGTGCTTCAAGCAATAAAAACAGAATTCGGTAATTTTGAAAAAGTACTGACCAGTGCCAAACAAAAAATTGACAGAGCCGGTGAAGATATCGATAAATTAATAGGTGTACGTACCCGCAAAATTCAAGTAAAACTCAATCATATTACGGAATTGCCCGAAGAAGAAGCCAAAAATATTCTTGATACCAATAATGTAGATATGGTAAATGATGAGGATGATAATGAATAACAATTTTTTTCTTCGAAATATAATCCTGCTTATTTCCCTTTTTAGTACCATTTCTGTTTCTTCTCAAACATCATACGATTCATTACAATACCTTGTTAAAACAGCATCTCACGATACGGTAAAATGCAAATGCCTGTTGGAATCTGGCGATATTTATGAACACTCAATACCCGATTCGGCAGTATATTTTTATGAACAAGCAGAACGCTGTGCGTATAACCATCTAAAAAAAATCAGTCAACTCTCTAAACGCGAAGCCTTTGCTTTTGCCGACTTGTATTCAAAAGCATTGCGATACCGTGCCATTGTTTATATTCATCAATCAAGATTTGTCCATGTTATTCCATTACTGGAAAAATCATTACGGTTTTCACAAATAATCAATAATCAAAAAGGAGTGGCTGCATGTTATACCAATATGGGTGTTGTTTATTTTGTGCAAGGTTATTACGACAAAGCACTCGAAGTGTATTTTAAAGCATTAAAAATTACGGAAGCCACCCAAGACCTGAATGCCAAGGCAAATCTGTACAACAACATTGCCAACTTATTTGTACTCCAACAGGATTATAATAAAGCCATAGACTATTATGGACGTGTACTGCAAATAGCACAACAAACAAAGAATGAATATTTGACCGCACAGGCATATACCAATTTAGCCATTGTTTATAAATATCTACATCAATTTGATAAGGCATTGACATTGCTTACCAAAGCCATGAAAGGATTTGAAAAGTTTGAAGATAGCATCCACATGGCTGCATGTTACACCAATCGTGGTGTTATATATTACGAACAATCACAACTAAACAATGCCATTGACAACTATAAAAAGGCATTAGCCATATACACCGCAGAACATGACTCCGATGGCATAAAAACCTCATTGATTAATTTGGCAGAAGCATATTTATCCAATATGGATTCCTTAAAAAACAACTACGACAAAACTATTCATTTAAACCTTGCAAAAAAATATGCCGAAGAAGCACTGAACATGAACAATACCCAACATTCCTTTCAGGTAGAAAATGTAGCATCGTACACGTTAATGAGAATATACGACCAACTGGGAAATAAAACAAAAGCACTACGTTATGCAAGGCAATATATAGCATCCAAAGACAGTCTTTTTTCTGAGGAAAAATCAAAAGCCATTGCCGAAGTGGAAGCACAATACAAAGCCGAAAAGCAACAGCGATTAATAGAAAAATTCCAACATCAAAAGGAATTAAGTAAAAAGACATTACAAACACAACAAGCCGAAAATCAACGGCAACGTACAGTCATCTGGTCTGTTATCATTGGCATTGCTTTACTTTCCTTATTGCTTGTTACAGTAACTTATTTTTTAAGACAAAATCAAATTGCAAATCGCAAACTAAAAATTAAAAATTTTCAAATTTCAAAGCAGAAGGAAGAACTTGCCAAACAACGTGATGAAATTGCATCTCAGCGTGATATTGTTATTCAGCAAAAAAAGCAAATCGAGACTTATCACAAGGCATTAAAAGACAGTATCAACTATGCCGAAAATATTCAACGGGCAGTATTACCCAGCGAACATATTACCCAAGACATATTAAAAAATTATTTTATTATTTATTTGCCCCGCGATATTGTTAGCGGTGATTTTTTCT
>CAYSIN010000091.1:0-11208 GCA_964431135.1 uncultured Bacteroidales bacterium | reverse complement strand
AGTCTGTCGGCATCTCGTCATTGCTGACGAGACAAAATTCATTTCATTCTTTTGTGAGCGGTTTGGTATGAAAACTTTTTAAAAAAAATTTGGTGAAATGAAAAAAAAGTTATACCTTTGTGTGTATAAAATTATATACGGAAATACAAAATGAACTATTTGAGACACATATTATTGCTCACAGGAACAGCATTTTATCAAAACAACACAACTGTGGATAATGAAGATATAAACGTAATGGTAATACACAGATGTTACCAACAAGGCGAAGTAAGACAGCGACACTGAAAATGACCGAGTAAATGGTTTGAGAATGAAAAAAAATGACAATGAAAGAAAAAAGATTTAGTTTTTTTGCCGACCCGCAAGAAAGAAAAGCGGAAAACCGACTCACATTTGGCACATTGCCTTTTGCCCGACACACAAGCCAACGCTTCGCAAAAGTCAAAGAGCCAAATTTTTCAGACACACATATTAATAATAAGTAGTAAATTTGTCAATTATAAAAGGAAGTAAATTATGGAACAAAGAAAAACAGAGTTAATCGAAGATGGTAAAATTGGTAATTGTGTTTACAAAGTAATGATAACTGAAAATACTGACGACAATTATCATGGAATTGTGATCTGTAAGAACAATTTGACACATGAGAAATTTTCGGGCATTACACTAGAAGTAGTGTATATGGAGTGTATTGAATGGCTGAATAATAATTGTAAAATATGATTATTAAGAAAAAACGAAATAAATGGGTGCTTTCAGCTAATGAAGCGAATGAGTTATCATCACCAATAGTCAAGATATTAAAAGATGTTGACTTAGCTATTAAAACAGCTTGCAGTAATGGTGAAAAAAGAACTTATGTTTCAATTAATACTCAATTTAAGGACGAAGTATTAAAAATTTTGAAGAGCTTAAAGTATTCTTGTGAATTTAATGACCAAGGAGGAATAAGCGGAAAAAATCTAAAAATAGAATGGTAAAATTAAAAGATAAACGATTATGAAATACACAATATTATTTACAATCATTATCACTTTCTTTTTTGAAAGCAATGCCCAAAAACAATTCGCCTATCAGGTAGAATGTGTTTCCGTCGAAAACAATGGTTATGTTACCATAAAAATATGGAACACAAAATTGGGTAAAAAATACTCTCAAGAGCAAGCCCGAAAAGATGCGATTGATGCAGTATTATTTTCTGGAATTCCATCAAACAATGGGTGTATTGCTCAAAAACCTATTCTTTCTACTCCTGAATCTATTGAGAATTTCAAAAAAATAGAAAAGGATTTTTTTGCAAAGAATGGTAACTGGAGTAACTATACACGTGAGGCAACTATTGAAAACGCATTACCTGAAAACATTGGAGACAAAAGTTGGAAAGTATATAAGGTTTCAGTTTCAAAAGATTTGCTTCGCAAATATCTTGAAGAACAAAAAATTATTAAATCACTAAATTCTGGATTTTAAATTATGAAAAAAATGTATTTTATTGCGATTGCACTGTTGTTTTCAGTATTCGCATTTGGACAAGCGAAAAAGCCAACATTAATGATTTTACCGAGTGATAACTGGTGCACACAAAGGTACTTCATGACAGAGTTTGACAATCAAGGTACAAAACAAAGTGTTCCTAATTATAAACAAGCCTTTCAAGAAGACACAGAATTAAGTCAGGTCATAAGTAAAATAGGTTCATTGATGATAGATAAAGGATTCCCTTTAAAAGATGCCGAACAGGAGTTAAAGGCTATTGAAGCCCGAGCAGCCGAAGATAACATGACTTCAAGCACGATAAGTGGGTCTTCATTATCAGAAAGTCCATTAGATAAATTGAAAAATATTGCCAAAGCTGATATATTAATTCAAATCTGGTGGAAGGTTAATAAAGATGGTGACAGCAAATCGGTTTCGTTTATTTTGGAAGCATTTGACGCATATACAAGTAAAAGAATTGCATCATCAACAGGAAATGGTTCTCCCTCAAATGAAATTATCCCTATTCAACTTGAGAAAGCAATTTTAGCTAATATTGATCCATTTACTGCTCAATTACAAGCTCACTTTGATGATATGTTTGCAAATGGACGCGAAATAAAGCTGACCGTAAAAAAATGGGACAGTTGGGATAAGGATTTGGAAACTGAAATTAATGGAGAAGAAATCACAGACCATATAAAAAAGTGGATGGATGATAACACTGTCCAAGGGAGATATAATATGACTGATGCAACTGAAAATAGAATATCCTTTGAGCAAGTAAGAATTCCTCTTTTTGACAAGGAGAATAAAGCTGTTGATGCAAGGCAATTTGCAAAAGGATTACAAAAATTTCTGAAAGCCGAACCATTTAATTTTGAAGTTAAACTGATGACTCGGGGATTGGGAGAAGCTATTCTAGTACTGGGTGAAAAATAAATGAAATTATGAAAAAAATAATCCTTTTAATGGTGGGTGTAACAATAGCAACTTTTTGTTATTCCCAAAATACACCAAAACTTGATGATTTTGGACGTGTTGTACTAAACACCTATCTTTCTGAAAAAATTGATTTGCCAGCAGAGGCAAAAAGTTTATTGGAAACGAAACTGAGTCAGATTGCCTCAAATTATGGAATGGGTGGTAGCGCTGTAAATCCAAGATTTATTATTACTGCGAATGTAAATGTTGGGACTAAAGACATTATTGCTGGTCCTCCTCAAATGATTGCGCAGAATATTGATGTTACTTTTTTTATTGGCGATGCAGTTGAAGATAAAAGCTTTTGTAATACAACAGTATCACTAAAGGGTGTTGGCACAAATGAAAATAAGGCATATATAGACGCTATCAAGAAAATTAACCCAAAAAATTCAGACATTCAAAAATTTGTCGAAGAAGGGAAAAATAAAATAATAGCATTTTATAATACACAATGTGACTTCATCATCAAAAATGCATTGACGCTTAAAAATCAAGGTAAATATGATGAAGCAATTTATAATCTTTCAATTGTGCCTGATGTTTGTCAGGATTGTTATTTCCGGTGCCTTGATACTCTTACATCTATATTCCAGAAAAAGGTTGATGCAGACTGTGACCAGAAACTTAAACAGGCGAAAACTGTTTGGTCAGCTGAACAAACTCCCGAAGGTGCTGAAAAAGCCGCAGATATTGTTAATCAAATCCATCCAATGGCGTCATGCCAAACAGAAGTAGATGCTTTCATTAAATCAATAAAGGCTAAACTTAAGGCAGATGAGCAAGCTCGTTGGCAATTTAAGTTGAAGCAGTATGCTGATAAAGTAGCAATGCAAAAGGAACAGGTTCGTATTGCTGAAGCAAAATCAATTCGCGATGATAATTACCGCGAAAAACAGGCTGTTAGAAATGCGGAACTTGATAAGATTAATGCAAATGCTTACAAAGAAATAGCAATAGAACAGGCAAAGAATCAACCCAAAGCAGTAACATATAATAACATTTATTGGAGGTAAATTATGAAAAAGACATTATTTGTAATTGGATTAGTTTTATTGTTTGCAAATTGCGGATTTGCACAGGAAGATAAAACAGTGACTGTTACTGTTAGCGGTCAGGGAAAAACACAAGATGAAGCAAAACAAAATGCACTAAGAAATGCCATTGAACAGGCTTTTGGTACTTTCATATCGTCTAACACCACTATTTTGAATGATGAATTAGTTAAAGATGAAATAGTATCGGTAAGCAGCGGAAATATTCAAAAATATGATGTTCTTAATACCGCGACTTTACCCGATAGTAGTGCTGCCGTTACTTTAAGTGCCACTGTTTCTGTATCAAAACTAATAAGCTTTAGTGAAGCAAAGGGTGTGGTTACTGAGTTTAAAGGTGGTTTGTTTACCATTAATGTAAAACAACAAATACTAAACGAAGAGGCTGAGGTAAAAGCTATATGGGATATGTTATTTATGCTGAGCCCAATAGCTTTTCAATCGTTTGATTATACTATCCAAACAAGTGACCCAAAATCTTTAGATGCAGAAAATAAAAACTGGTATATACCCATCACTGTTTTAGCAACCACCAATAAGAATATTGATTTTTTATTTGACTATTTTCAAAAAAACTTGGCTTCAATTGCATTAAAAAATGAGGAAGTAGCCAATTACAATAATTTAAATAAAAAAGTTTTTCCTATATCATTTAATGGCATCACATATAGCTTACGTAAAGAGGAAAGCATCAATGCAATTAAATTATTCTTTAAAGCTTTTCCTGCGATTACAAGAAACTTTATGGTTGATAATGGTTTAAGTAAACATACAGGAAATGAGATATTTGAGAATTTACGAGCAAATTATGATTTCGCATATTCTGAGGAAATATTATCTCCATTTAAGGAAGATCGATTTTCCGATAATAAAATTGTGTCAATACCTTCGGGATCTATTGCCGGCACTTATAATTATAAAGATTTTAAAAACTTAACTGAACTGGAAAAGTTAAGTGGCTATAGAATTAATCCTGTTTTTCCATTATCTAAATTAGGCTCTTGGTATAATGGTGGCGTTATTATTTTTGAGAACAATAAAGGTGGTGGTCTAATAGCAGCATTTAATGATTTGGGCACTGCTAATTGGAAATTATGTAAAAATAGAACTCCTACAAGTACTGCTATTGGTACAGGTCAATCTAATACAAAAGCTATTCTGAAAGATTGTCCGGGTAATTTTAAGGATGAGTATAATTATATAGCAGCTTATTTAGCTGATAATGCAGTGTTTTTTGGTTATGATGATTGGTTTCTGCCTTCTAAAGATGAACTTAATCTTATTTACCTTCAAAAACATTTTTTGCAAAATTATGGAAGAGGTTATTATACATGTTATTGGAGTTCTTCAGATTGTTATAATCCTATGTGGGGTACATATGATTATGCTTGGACTCAAGATTTTTCTCAAAGAGGATTTTTCTACAATGAAAATGATAGGTTAAAACAATCTTCTATTAATGGTGGGACTCCTTGTGTGCTAGTACCTGCAATTAGAGCTTATTAATGTAGTCTTTGAAAAATAATTTTATTATGAAAACAGTATTGTCATTTAAAATTGTATTTTTTTTTAGTATACTTTCTTTGAACGCATATTGCCAAGGCTTTAATGACGATAAAGTTTCACTTACAAACTTTATTAAAAGGATGTATAATAGTGCTCCTTTTGAAGGTGTTAGAATCGTTGAAGATTATGATAATAAATATCTGCTTTCAGTTTTATCTCTGGAAAAAGCGAAATACACAAGTAACAGTATTATGACAAGGGTTTCACAAACAAAGGCACAATCACAGGCAAATACTTTTTTCAATGGTTCTAACATTACTTCCGAATTCATTATTAAAACTACAGAAGAAAAAGCTGACTCAAATGATGTAAAAACAACAATTCAGACAATTGAATCAATTAAGGAAAATTCTGTCGGTTTTGTTAATGGAATGGAGTTGCTTACAAACTTCGATATTGAAGAAGGGAAAAGGATGTTGTTTATATATTATAAGAAAATGAATTAAAAATTAATCTTATGGAAAATAAGGGTGTTTATAAATATTACGAGAAAATTAATGAAGAAATATCAAGACTCGTCAAACCAATGGTTTTTGCAAATCACAATTGTAATTACAGTTACTATGATAACAATGGTAATCTTATTGTAATAAAAACTGACTTTGTTGCATGGATAAACCTTGATTTTACTAATGTTTTAGTATGAGAAAGCATAAAATTTGACATAAAAATGTATAATTAATCGCTAAAATCCGTGTCAGTATTGAAAATATTCATGCAACAAAGCCATAAAAACTTGTGCTTTTTTTAAATCATTTGAAAAATGTGAGCATTATGAAAGTAAAGCAGGTTTAGAAAATAAATGAAAAGTATAATGAAATTAACTGATATAAATATTAAAGGTTATATATCGCCACAAATAATTTTTGAAAATAGGCGGACTTATTTTGCTACTTCAAATATTTTGCCTTTCAATAACAACTTCAATAATGAAGGAATAACGGTTTTACCAACTTTTGAAAATGTTCCTAACACTGGTCAATTATCAATTTCTCAATTTTCAAAAAAACATATTTTATCAGTAACTCTCAAAAATGGAATAACTGAAAACTTTGATAGTAATGGTCTAAGATATAAAGATACGAAAGGTGCTTCTGATACCTTCTATAAAACATATCCTATCAGAGATAATAATTTTTATTCTGATAATCTCTATTGTGAAATCGTAGAACCAATATTTAATGATGCACCTTACAGAGAATTACTTGTTTCATGGATTTCATTTTATTATAAAATTGAGTTTGAAACATGGTTTTTGTTTTCAAATGAAAATATCATGTTGCCATTAGGAAAATTCAACTGGAAAGTAGACTGTAAAATGGCTATAAACAATAATGAATGGGTTATTGTGGAAAATAATTCTTCATCGGAAGCCACAATAAAAAACAGCCTATTAATTGTTGAAAATTCAAATGATATTTATGTGCCAACAATTTATGACCGGCAATTATCTCAGGTAGCAGAAACTTTTTTTAATACAATATAATTTTGCCTAATTCATCCAGCCAAGCACAATGGCAGGTCGCACAAGCCATCGCTTAAACCTAAACCTGCCAAAGAGCTTGCCTTTCTTCCTTCCCTGACTTTGCCGACACAAAAAAACTAAATCTTTGCTGACTCACAAGCCTGACTAAAAAATTGTAACTTTGAGACAGTATTTCGTTTTAGGACAAGTTTGTAATTCAATGGAAGACAAGAAAAACGCCCAGTTGGTAATAGGCGGTTGCTGTCAGTGGCGGGACTGTAGCTCGTTTGACAGAGACGTGAATATTGAAACCTTTGTTCTTCATAGAAAATTCAGTGCTGAATTCGGCAACAAAAACATACCGCCAACCGTTAGCAACCCTTTTCTCATCCTCGTTTGTAACGAGGATGTAAACCTATCCCGTCTCATTCTCTAAGGCTAAACCTTGAAGGTTTTGCTTGACTTTATCTCTGGCTAAACCTTGAAGGTTTTTCTCTGCTCGGCGAAGTTTTGCGTGTAGGCAAGTGTAGTGGCTAACTTCGTCGGACTTAAACGTTAGTTTTCAAACTAAGCAAAAAATAGCGTATATTTGTGCAAACCAAAAATGATGACAACAGGTTATGCCATTTTTTGAAATAATAAATTACGACGAAGTCTGCCTGTACTCAATATTCGGCACACAAGACTTCGCCGAGCGTGAGAATGACAATACGAGATGAAAATAATGAAATAATGTCCTCCCATGGCTCTTCTAAATTTTAACTTTGATATTTTAAATTTGATATTTTAATTTTGCTATATAATACCGACTTGCTATCACATTCAAACCAAATTTGAATACCTACCCAAGCGTTAATCCATCTATATTCATTTTTACAATTTATCCAATACTTTTTCGTTTTTCATAAATCGTTTATAATTTTGGCATAAATCTGAAATCACTTGCAAACAGAATTATTGAGTAAATATATCTTTCTTGAAAACACAAAATGTAAACATTTGAAAAAATGTTCATGGAGTTATAGGTTGCCTGTAATAATGCTGTGTTTATGTATTGCTTTTTCTGGACATTCACAAACGCTTTCCTTTATCAAAACAAAATCGTTAACATGCGATACAACACCCGTTCGGTTTGCTCCGGCATTTGTTTCGCCTTTTAATTTTAAAGTATATCATGCTTCCAAAAGTTTATTAAGCGATACATGTTATAAAGTTGATTATGCCAAGGCTACCATACTTTTTTTGCCTGCTTTATTGGGTGATACGGTAACTGTTACGTATAACTTGCTTAATTCACCATTATATTCAAACTATGCTCATAAGCCGCTTAGTCTTATCATTCATGATTCCATTCCCAGACAAACTACCAGTCGTATATACATTCCCGAGGCGTCCGAAAACTTTGAAGACGATTTATTAAAACGTGGCAGCATATCGCGTGGCATCAACATTGGGAATAATCAGAATGCTTCTGTAACATCAAGTCTCAATCTTCAAATATCAGGGAAAATAGGTAACGATATTCAAATTGTAGCCGCATTAACCGATAATCAAGTACCATTTCAGCCCAATGGAAATACTCAACAAATCAATGACTTTGACAAAATTTTTATTACTGTTTTTAATAAGAGACATAAACTGACGTTAGGCGATTATGATTTGGTATCACACGATAATTCATTTATTTCATTAACACGCAAAGCCCAGGGTGTTCAATATACGTATAAACCTGCAAATGATAGCACAGGGATGCAAATAGAAGCCAATGCATCGGTAAGTAAAGGTAAATACAACCGCATGAGTTTTAATGGTTCGGAAGGTGTTCAGGGACCTTATAAACTGACGGGTTCCAATAATGAACCTTTTATTGTTATTATTGCTGGCACGGAACGAATATTTATTGACGGTAAACAGTTGTTACGTGGCGAAAACAACGATTACATCATGAATTATAATACCGCTGAACTGTCATTTACCGCCAAAAATCCGATAACTAAAGATTCACGTATTGTAGTTGAATTTGAATACAGTGAACAAAACTATGTTCGTTTTTTAACCTTCGAAAAAGTCAGTTACAAAACAAAAAAATCAACATACAGCATTCAATTTTTTGATGAATTTGACAGTAAAAATCAACCGCTTCAACAAACATTAAGCGATACGGACAAGCATGTACTTGCTGCTGCCGGTAACGATGAATGGAAAGCCGTCGTACCCTTTTATACGGTTGATACCGTTCGGAATGAAAACAGTATTTACTATCGTATGACCGATACCCTCGTCAATGGTATGGTTTACGATTCAATTTTTGTTTACAGTACCGATTCTGCCGACAAGTATAGAGTCGGTTTTACCTATGTCAATAAAGGTAACGGAAATTATATACTGTCAAGCAGCAATGCCAACGGCAGGGTTTTTAAATGGATTGCGCCTGTTAATGGAACAAAGCAGGGAGATTATGAACCCATACGCAAATTAGTCGCCCCTATGCGTAAAACAGTTGCTATAATTGGCTATCAGTTTCATTTGAATAAAAAAACAAATTTGTCTGTCGAAATGGGACTTTCAGATGTAAATAACAATACCTTATCGTCAGTCGGTCATCAAAATAATACAGGGTTTGCCAACAAAACACTTTTTGAACAAAAGTTTTTTAACAACGACAGTGCCAAAAACCGCTTCATGTACGAACTGCATTTTCAATATGTCAATAAAACTTTTCAAACACCGGAACGATTCAAATCGGTAGAATTTAATCGAGATTGGAATTATAACAGTACAACGCTTCAAAGTGATGAATGGATGGGGGGAGTAGATGCACAATATCAGTATAAACATTGGCTTAAAAGCACTTTTGGAGCCGATATACTAAAAAACAAAAACTATTTTGATGGCATTAAATATCATGGATTGGCTTCCGTAGAAAATAAAACATGGACGTTGCTTCATCAGGCAAGTTATTTGACCACTCAACAAAGTACACACAACACAAAATTTTTCAGATATTCCAGCAAAAATGAAAAACGAATATATAAATTTAAAACAGGCTTGTTGCTTGATATGGAAGACAATCTTTGGGAAAAATCCCATAGCGACAGTCTTTTGGCTTCGAGTTACAAGTATTATCGCTGGGATGGATACGTTGGAAATGTTGATACTACTAAAATAGGTTGGCTGGCACGTTTTTCACAACGCAACGATTTTGCACCAATTCAAAATAAACTTTCTCCAGCATATAATTCAAATGAAGCATCTATCGAAAGCCATGTTCAGCAATTCAAACATGTACAACTTAATGCTTTTTTGACATACAGGCAAGTTCAATCGCAAAAAGATACAGCCAAAAACAAAGACCAGAACTTAACATCGAAAATAGATGGCATGTTGCGTGTGGCAAAAAACGCCATTACATTAACGGCATCTCACGAAAGCAATGCAGGCATTGAACCAAAACTCATCTATTCGTATATTGAAGTACCCCCAGGGCAGGGCGTTTATACGTGGATTGATTACAACCATAATGGTATAAAAGAATTGAATGAGTTTGAAACAACACAGTTTTCAGACCAGGCAACGTATATCCGTATAGCCAGTCCTACAACCGACTATATAAAAGTTTATGGCAGCCGTCTTTCACAAACATTAAACTTACGACCCGATATAGTTTGGGGAAATAAAAACGGAATTAGAAAATTTATATCCCTATTTTCGAATCAGTTGGCATGGCAAAGTGAATTAAAAACAACGTCCAGCGATTGGATTAAACGATTTTTACCCATTTCATCAGACGATACATCACAACTGCTAATGAATACACTTATTCGTAATACTTTTTCCATTAACAGAACCAACACCCACTGGGGTATAGATTATATCTATCAAAAAAACAATAATGCTCAATTATTGATAAATGGTACGGACAAACGAAACATGGAATCGCATACCCTTCATGGACGATGGAATATAAACGAATGGGTATCCATATATGTATCGCCCTGTATAGGGACTAAGCAATATAATTCTGCCTATCTAATTACACAAAATTATAATATTCATTATACAACCATAGAGGGCAATGTACAATATCAGCCCAATGCCAACATGCGAATTACCAATACGCTCAAAGACACTAAAAAATTGGATAAACTGTCATCACAAAAAGCAGACATGCTGACCTATTCGCTGGAACTTAGAAAAAATATCAAGGAAAATAATTTTATGCAAATAAAAATTGACATTGTAAAAAATACCTATAAGGGAAGCATGAACAACTCTCTTTCCTATGAAATATTGGAAGGATTACAACCCGGATGGAACCAGATTTACACGCTGCAATTGCAACGAAATATTTCGTCTGTTTTGCAAATGGTATTATCCTATCAGGGCAGAGTTTCTAAAGGAAGCAAAATGATTCATACGGGAAGTGTCGAAATGAGAGCGTTTTTTTAATATCAAATTTACAAATTTTGTAACTATTCACCCTTCATTGCGAGGGAGGAACGCACAAAGCAATCTCAAGAAAAAAGAAAATGGATATTATAAATGCCTTTAATCCGGAATGGAAAGATTTATACCGACTTGCTAACAAGATAATTAAAACAATTCGCTTCGCTTTTGTTTTAAAACTGTTAGTCTGTCGGCATTAACCAAAACACGCAA
>CAYSIN010000090.1:0-11361 GCA_964431135.1 uncultured Bacteroidales bacterium | reverse complement strand
GGGGGTCACGCTGTTCCCTTTACTCATTACAAATATAGTATTTATATCGACTTGCAACAAGTTCATTAAAACAATATGCTTCGCTTTTGTTTTAAAACGGTTAGTCTGTCGGCATCTCGTCATTGCTGACGAGACAAAATTCATTTCATTCTTTTGTTAGCGGTTTGGTATTATTTGTCATGTTCTATATGGTTCCTCCTCGTTTCATTGACTATTTTCTTGAGATTGCTTCGGGCGTTCCTCCCTCGCAATGACGGGGTGAATAATTACAAGAAATTAAATAATAAAATGGGCAACCTTTTTATTAATTTTACGTCTCTAAAAAAACTGTTTATATGAAAAAGTTTAAATCTTTGTTTATTATCTTTTTAATGCCATTATTTATGGTAGCACAAAGTTCAGAAATAGATAAGGTAACTGATGCTTTTGGACAGGAACGGGTTCAATATTTAAACAAAACTTATCCCGATTCTGTTAACTATTATCAATTTATTGCTGAAAGTGGAGGAATTATTACGTTGCAAAAAAATATTCCGAATGAAAGGCTTGAAACTGCATCTACTATTGATATCCCTGAATCGTGTATTAAAGATGGAGTGCCTATTCCATCATGTATCAATATTCTAAAATTACCAATACCATTTAATCCAACTCAAAAAATGTACTATTTGATTAAGGGGACGGAGTATGCTCTTGTAATTCGTTCCAGCGATTATTTATCCAAAAAATATAATGCTAAACCTAAATAAATTATGAAACGCTATCTGTTATTCTTATTATTTGTACTTGGGGTGTTGTTTTCTTCTGGACAAAATCAAATTGTGCTATTGGATGCAACAACTCACAATACATCGGGGCAATATTGTGGATATTGGTTTTATGATAATGGTAATGTTTCGGCAAACTACTCCAACAATATTGATTATTGGATTACGTTACAGGGAAATGTTGCACCCAATACGCATGTACGTCTGAATTTTGCTCAGTTTGATATTGCTCCAGACGATACGATGTACATTTATGATGGACCTTCAACGGCTTCTCCACTTTTAGGAAAATATAACAACAATTATAATCCGCTTACTGGAGGAAATACGATGGTTCAGGCTTCCTTATCCAATGCAAGTGGCAGTTTAACCGTTCGATTAAAGACCAATGGAGCCAATACAGGTGCTGGATGGAATGCAACCATTATTTGTGGGCAGATTTGCCAGCAAATCAATCCACAGATTGATACACTTGTCATGTCTCCCCCAATGCATTATGAAAACGGATTTTACTATGTAGATATTTGTCCTAATGAAAGCATAACTTTTGCGGCTGCAGCCAATGCATCTGTTTTCCCGGAAAATAATATTTTGTATTCTCAAACGGCTTCCAATTGTACGTTTCATTGGGTTTTTGGCGATGGCAATACAGCCAATGGGCAGGTAGTTACCCATACTTATTCTACCGTCAATGGGTATAATGTTTTTCTTTCTATTACAGACAGTCATGGGTGTGTCAGTACACAACAATTTTATATTCGAGTGCGTATGGCAGCAGAACACATTGTTACTGTAAACCCACCTTCTACTTTATGTACGGGTGATACGTTATCGTTGACAAGCGGTTCAGACCCTTCAAGTATAATTGTTACTACAAGCAATATTAGTATGATTCAAACACAAATGTACGACAGCACAACGTTTATTCCCGATGGTCCCAATTGTTCGACACAATGTTATGGAACACCGGTAACTTTTACTTCATTCCCTGCTGGCTCGCATATACAGTCAGCCAGTGATATTCAATCAATATGTATTAATATAGAACACAGTTTTGCCGGTGATTTATCATTTAGTATTATTTGCCCTAATGGACAAAATGTTGTATTAGACAGTTATGACAATAGTGGAGGTTCGTATTTAGGAAATGCAGACGATTTAAACGATGGTTCTAACCCGTGTTTGGCTTCTGATAATAATCAAGGGACGGGCTGGACTTATTGCTGGTCGGAATTGTATCCTCAAGCAGGAACATTAAATATTTTGGATGCTGGTACAAGCCCTATACCTGCTACCGACACTATTAATAATACAGGGTATATTACACCCGAAAATCCTTTATCCGGACTTATAGGTTGTCCGTTGAATGGAACATGGAGCATAGAAATATGTGATAATTGGGGAATAGATAACGGCTATGTATTTTGGTGGACTTTAACCTTGCAAAATCAAACACAATTGGCAGGATGGACATACAGTGTTCCCGTAGATTATGTAGAATGGCAGGGGTATGGTTATCAATATGTAAGTGATACTACGGGCTTGATGGTTGCCGATTCTATTGGTACATTCCCCTATAATGTGATAGTACACGATGTTTTTGGATGTACATACACCAGCACGTTTAATGTTAATGTTGGCGGTGTAACACCTCCCATTTTGGGTCCCGATATTACGATTTGTCAGGGTAACTCGACTACCTTAACGGCTCAAGGTGGACAATTTTATACATGGAGTACACTTCAAAGTGGCAATACTATTACTGTTTCTCCATCTCATACTACTTCTTATATAGTTACCGTAACAGCATCTAATGGATGCAGTTTGTCAGACACAATTACGGTCAATGTAATACCGCCTCCCAATACCAATGCAGGAAGTGATAATTCTGTTTGCAGTCATACCTATACCATGCAGGCAATTCCTTCGGTAGGTGTGGGGACATGGACATATACAGGTCCAGGAACGGCAACTTTTACAAACAATAGCAGTGCAGTTTCACCGGTGAGTGTTACTATGGATGGGCAATATACTTTTTATTGGACAGAAAATAATAATGGCTGTATTTCTAGCGATACCGTATTGATTACGTTCACAGCCATGCCCACTCCCAACGCAGGGGCTGATATTACTCAATGTCAACTTTCAACTACATTAAATGCTATTCCAAGTGTAGGAACAGGAACATGGACACAGGTTTCAGGACCTGGTACTATTTCATTTGCCAATACGGCTGACCCGAATACTTCCGTTACTACTACAACAGAGGGAGCATATACACTTCAATGGACAGAAGATAACGATAATGGGTGCGTGCAACACGACTTGGTTAATGTAACGCTATGGACTATGCCTAATGCTAATGCCGGCGTACTGGATTCAATCTGTTCATCTTCCTATCAGATGAATGCTATTCCATCTGTCGGGACAGGTACATGGACACAGGTTTCAGGACCTGGTGCTACACAATTTTCCAATACACATACACCTACAGCAACTGCTACAGCATCTGTTTATGGAAATTATAACTATGCATGGGTAGAAGACAATCATGGATGTATCAGTTCCGACACGGTAACCATTATTTTTAATTATATCCCTACATCAACGTTTACGGTAGCAGGAATTAATTGCTTTGGTAATACTACTACCGTTACTTTTACAGGAATGGTTGATTCGTATGTTACTTACCAATGGAATTTTGGTAGTGCCAATGTGATTAGTGGAAGCCAAGGAGGTCCGTATCAGATAAACTATTCTACCGATGGAACATTTCCCATAAGTCTTACGGTAAGTCAACATGGATGCACTTCCAATCTTACTACAGTACAAGTGATAAATCCTCCCCTATTACAAATGACATTACAAAAGCAGGATATTTCTTGTTTTGGTGCCATGGATGGGAAAGTATTTACTACGGTTACAGGTGGTACACCTCCATACAGTTATATATGGTCCAATGGTGTTCCCTATTCTTCTATTATGAATGCATTGGCAGGTATGTATTCGGTTACAGTTACCGACAGTAAGGGATGTAACGAACACGATACTATTTCTGTTTATGAGCCAGCAAAACTGTTTGTAGATATTCCCGATTCTATTCCTCTTTGTAATGATTCGAGTGTAACAGTAACGGCAGCCATTACAGGTGGTACATATCCTTATACCTTATTATGGAGCACCGGGCAAATTCAGCAGACCATTACGGTATCACCTCATACTTCTACCTATTATTATGTTACCGTTTCCGATGCCAACCATTGTCAAACGACCGACAATTTAAAAGTATATATCTATCCACCGTTACAAATGACTTATTATACATCCAACGATTCAATATGTCCGGGTGAACTTTTTGATATTTATCCACAAGCAAGTGGTGGAAATGGAGGTCCATATCAATTTATCCTGAATCAACAACCCATAACCTTGCCCATTCATTTATATCCTAATATGTCTCAAACATATCAATTGGCAGTGATGGATGGATGCAATTATATAGCACAGGCGGATATTCCAGTGTTCGTTTATCCCAATCCGCCAATTAATCCAAGTTCCAATATCATTAATGGTTGTGAGCCCTTAACCGTAATATTTAATGATGGCAGTGTAGATGAAGGTCAAACATATATCTGGGATTTTGGTGATGGCAGTGCAGCCTATATTAAAAATCCAACCCATACATATAAAGAAGATGGTGTTTATACTATTACCTTAACTGTTATCAGTAAATATGGATGCAAAGTAGAAAATATATATCCAAATTGGATAACCGTGTTCCCACAACCCATTGCACGATTTGAGCCGAGTCCACTTCATGCATCGGTCGTTAAACCTATCGTTACTTTTCTGAATTATTCATCGCTGACAGACAGTGTCAAGTGGTATTTTGGTGATGGCGATTCTACTTCTCTGTATCAACCTACACATACGTATCATGCTGTAACAGGCATATATCAGGTAATGCTTATTGTATATACCAACAAAGGGTGTGTAGATACGGCATGGGGAAATGTTGTGGTAGATAATGTATTTACATTTTTTGCACCTACGGCATTCAGTCCCAATGACGATGGGTTTAACGATGAGTTTAAGGTTTTTGGAAATGGAATAGTAGAAAGTACTTTTTCGATGAAAATATTTGACCGATGGGGCGAAGTGATATGGGAATCCAATAATCTCAATAAAGGCTGGAATGGAAAGGTAAAAGATGGGAAACTTGCTCCTGTTGGCTCTTATACGTGGTTTGTTCAATTTAGAGATGAAAACTATGTATTGCACGAAAAGAGCGGACCGGTAACTATTATTCGATAACGTTAGCATGTGAATTATATCGCCGTTAATCTATTTTGTCAACATAGTTCACTATATTTACTTTTTTATTTTTTTAACGTCATTTTTTATAGAGCATTTTATTAACAATTTTAAGTTATGAACAAAGAATTAATATTTATGATTTATCTATTTCCGTAGTGATTGATAGTTATTAACATGAGTTATGAACAATTGTTAATAATTTTTTTTTATCACTAATAACTTTAAATTTTAATATTTAATTTTGAATAAACTTATAGGCATTTATTAGATAATGTTTAAGTATATATTATTTTTAATAAATTTTATTGGTTATTTATTATTTTGGTGGCTTGGTGAACCTCCAGTGTCTGTGTTGTTACATGCACCCGAAGAAGCAACCGCCGGAAGTACTATTGTTGTACATGTAACCATCAATAAAGGTGATATTAAAGGTTTTGGAAATTTCAGACAGGAATTGCCCATTGGTTACACTGCCGACAAGGACAGCGTATCATTGGGAACATTTACCTTTAAAGACCAGCGAGTAGTTATAGGGTGGCTCAGTCTTCCCGATGACAGCGTTATTGACTTTTCTTACAAAATTATCATAGACCCTACCGCCGAAGGTCCTTTATTTTTAAGTGGAACCTTTAATTATATTGAAAGCAATGAACGAAAAAGTATTGAATCATCTTCCATATCCATAACTATTAGACCCACAGGATTTGTAACTCAAGTTACCGATACCTCATCAACTCATTATCAGCAAACTGCTAATACAGATACCGCTGCTATTGTACTCGAAAATGTTTTTTGTTATCGTCAGGTTGTAAAAGAACAGGAAGAATACACAGTCAACTTTTTAGTAAATATCGCTGATTTGCCTCGCGATAAGTTTGCCAAAATACAGGAAATTGTTCCAGCAGGATATACTGCTACAGCCATTGAAACCAATGAAGGTATTTTTTCTTTTAAAGATAATACGGTAAAATTCCTTTGGATGTCGTTGCCTCCGCAAAAGCAATTTATCGTTACATATAAATTGATTCCTTCCTTACCGTCAAACACTGAACCAACCTTATCGGGTTCATTTTCGTATATTGAAAATGGACTGACCAAAATTAAAACTATTCAAAATCGCGAATTTTTAAATACTCCACTAATGGCATCGGTTCAGCAACAAAAACAATCGTCTGCATTAACTACTCAAGTAACATCACAAGATAATCAACAGAAAACCAATCAAACAAATCAGCAAACAAATCAGCAATCAAACAAACAAAAACAGACGGATAATACAAATCAATCAAAATATCAAACTACAACGCAACAACAGCAACAATCGCAAATTACTCAAATACCTACTCCCGAAACAGGAGTAAAGTTTAAAGTACAAATTGCAGCCGGACATAGACCCGTCAACCCAAATTATTATTTCAAGCAGTATCAAATCACAGAAAAAGTACAAATGGAACAACACGAAGGATGGAATAAATATACTGTTGGCTTGTTCACAGCGTATAAAAGTGCACGTGACAAACGGGTTGAAATTTGGCAATCTACTCCTATACACGATGCTTTTGTTTCGGCATATAACAACGGCACTCGAATTACGGTTCAAGAAGCATTAATGATAGCCAATCAAAAATGGATACAATAATTTCAAACTTTACATGTATCTTTGCGTAGAAATGAAAAAAAATTCATGCAGATAAAATTTACAGGCATAACTTCTCTTTTTTGTATTTTGTCTTTCCTTACGTTTTCCCAGGAAGAACCTATCGATTCCAATCTTTTTAAAGGTCCAAGCCCATACGAATATATTTTACTGGATACGACCATACAGCCTGAAAAATTAAACTATAAACCCATTATTGGTATTGGACGTGGTGCCTTTACCTTTTTGGGTGATGTGCGTGATAATTATTCTTCACATCCTACTGCTGGAAGACAAGCATGGACTTTTTTTATCTCTCGTACGCTCAACAAGTATTTTGATGCACGCTTTAATGTTATCTATGGTAAACTTACAGGGAATACACAAACAAATGATAAGTTTATTAATTTTCAAACCGATGCATTAATAGGAGGTGTTTCGCTGCAATACAATTTCAGACACTTGATAAAAAAACCATCGCGTGTGTTGCCCATTCTGTCGGTTGGTGTCGAATCGTTTGAATTTAATTCCAAAGGTGATATGAAAGATGCCAATGGAAATGCCTATTATTATTGGAACGATGGTACTATCAGAAATATTCCACAAAATCAGGGAAATGAATTAAACAGTGTTATTTTACATAGAGATTATACGTATGAAACCGACTTGCGAGAATTGGACCTCGACGGAACAGGAAAATATTCGCAAGTTGCTATTGCCTTTCCTATGGATGCAGGACTTGAATTTCAATTTTCACACCGTATTAAAGGTAAAATAGGTTTTTCGTACCATATCAATTTGAATGATAATGTAGATAATGTTAGCAGCAAGGGTAAAGGCGATAGAAAGGGGAATAAACAAGGTGATAACTTTTTATTTACGTATGCTACTATTTCCTTTGATTTGTTCAGTCCACCCAAATTAACACCGTTGGAAAGTCATTTTAACGATGTAGATTTTCTTTCATTGGATAAATCGGATGAAGATGGCGATGGTGTAGTTGATTTATGGGACGAATGTCTTGAAACACCTCCCAATGTCAAGGTTGATTCCAAAGGATGTCCCATAGATGCTGATGGTGATGGCATTCCCGATTATCGCGACGATGAACCCAATTCTGCTATGAACGCATTGGTTAATTTAAAAGGTGTAACTTATAGCGACAGCGAATTGGTGGCTTTATCCAATCCTCCAGTAGCCGTTGATTTAAAACGATTATGCGACAATTATCCTTCGCTGTGTCCAGAAAATAGAATTAAAAAATTCAAACGTTCGTTTGCCGAAATGCCCGAAAAGTTTAAACCTGTCGATTTAAACAGCGATGGTTATATTTCTATTGAAGAAATTAACGTTGCCATTGATAAATTTTTTGACATGCAAACCAATCTTACTATCGAGGATATTTACGAATTGAACGATTACTTTTTCGATCAATAATCTTTTAAATCACGAGCATTATCCCGTGCATTATCCTTTTTCTTTATCGTTTCACGCTTATCAAATGATTTTTTACCTTTAACAATTGCTATTTCCAGTTTGGCACGTCCATGTTCGGTAATAATACACGATAAAGGCACCAGCGTTAATCCCTTTTCGGTTATTTTTCGCTGTATGCGATTTATTTCACTTCGCTTTAACAGCAATTTTCTATTGTGCACAGGTTCATGATTGGCATATCCTCCATGTTCATAGGGTGCAATATGCAATCCCTTTATATAAATTTCATTATCCATAATAATAGCGTACGAATCGACAAAGTTTATTTTACCGGCACGAATAGATTTTATTTCACTTCCTGTTAAAACAATACCGGCTATGTATGTTTCAATGATTTCGTAACGGAAATATGCTTTTTTATTTTTTGCAATAATGATGTCGCCCATTTTCTAAAAAAGTAATGGTTTAAATAAATAATTGTATAAACATAGCGCCCAATAAAATATATTCGGCAATGATAATTAATACAGAAATAATATAAAAAAACGTCTTTTTATCGGTTATATTTAGCATCATATCATACCCATGCCACATAATATAAAAAGCATATAACCCTACTATGTCAATTACTCCCAAGGCAGGTATCAAGCCTACAATAATACCTATTATAAAAACAGGTGTAAAAGAATAGGCAATTAACTTGAATGCGTTTTCTCGATTTATTTGAATATTAAAAGATATACCTATTAATTGTATAAACACAGGTGTTATATAAAGTATAATTATATATACCAAAAAACTTGTAACTGACTGAACAAAGGCAAATTTTAATGGATAAATCATGTTTTTACTCGAAAATAATACACATCCCAACATACTGCTTATAAAATCCATTATTAAATAAGGTAAAACGAAATTCAGTGTTATGGAACGAATTGGAAAATTTTCATTGGCAATATGTTCCCATTCTGTTTTAGGATTTACCATTATGTTGATAGAGCGATTAATGAATGCGTTTACTTTCATTGATACTTTTTGCAAAAATACATGAATTATTCGGATTAAAAGCGACTATCTAACAGAATCATTAAAACTATACGCTTTGCTTTTGTTAGCGGTTTGGTATAAGGTGCGATTATTGATACTTCCCAAAAAATATCACAGTATATTTCAATGTTGAATTTTATAACTCTTGTTAGCAAGTCGGTATAAAAAAACAGATTAATGTTTATTCCCATTCTTGAATACAAATACTCGTTTTGATTGAATTATTCGGGTAAAAAAACTACCTTTGCCAAAAAAAATACATGAATCCCTGGGTAATTTTAGCCATATTTTTATTATACTTTTCTATCATTATGATTATTTCGTATTACACATCACGAAATGCCACGTCACGTACTTTTTTCAATGCAAACAGAAAATCAAAATGGTATTGGGTAGCCTTTGGAATGGTGGGGACTTCCTTATCGGGCGTTACATTTATATCCGTACCGGGATGGGTAGGAACAACGCAATTTTCGTACATGGCAATGGTATTGGGGTACATTGCGGGATATTTTTTAATTGCTTTTATATTGCTTCCATTATATTATCGCTTAAATTTACCTTCTATATACAGTTATTTAAACGACCGCTTTGGTAAATATTCATATAAGACAGGTGCTGCCTTTTTCATTTTGTCTCGCAGTTTAGGTGCTGCTTTCAGAACGTATATTATTATTAATGTATTACAGTTATTTGTGTTTAATTCATGGAAAATCCCATTTTGGTTCACGGCATTACTGTTTTTAATGCTCATGTTGCTTTATACCTATAGAGGTGGCGTTAAGACATTGGTATATACCGACATGTTACAGACGCTTGGCATGCTATTGGCGGTATTTTTTACCATATTCTTTATTTCAAAAGAATTGCATTCGTCGGTCTATGATTTGGCAGTGCAGGTAAAAAATTCTTCCATGTCGCAATGGTTTTTCTGGGACAATTGGAACGATAAGCGTCATTTTATTAAACAATTTCTGGCGGGCATGTTCATTACACTTACCATGACCGGATTGGATCAGGAAATGATGCAGAAAAATCTGAGTTGTAAAAATGTGAAAGATGCACAAAAAAACATGATAAGTTATAGCATGGTAATTGCATTGGTTGACTTTTTATTTTTATTCTTAGGCGTAATTTTATATTTCTATGCTCAAAAACAAGGACTGGCTATACCTTCTAAAACAGATGACCTGTTTCCTATGATTGCCTTACAGCAAATAGGCTCTATTACAGGGATTGTCTTTATTATAGGGATTATTTCTGCTGCTTTCCCAAGTGCAGACGGGGCTCTTACTTCATTAACCACCATTTTCAGTGTAGATATTTTAGGATTAACACGCAAAAATTTACCCGAAAAGAAAATTAAGAAAACAAGGATTAAGGTGCATATTGCATTTACTATTTTGCTTTATATCATTGTGGTTATTTTTAGTGAAGTCAACAATGAGGCGGTGATTAGCAAAATATTTACCGTAGCAGGATATACGTATGGACCTTTGCTGGGTTTATATGCTTTTGGAATTATTACTAAAAGGACTATCAAAGATAAATTTGCTCCATATATTGCTATTGCCTCACCGATAGTGTGTTTTTTTCTGGATATTTATTCCAAACAGTTATTTAACGGATACCAATTCGGATTTGAACTGATTTTAGTGAACGGACTTATAACATTTATTTTACTCGGATTGACCTCCATTTCTGCAAAAAAGCAAACCGTTGAAAAAACGACAAAATAACAGGAAGAAATTTATTTCTACATGTTTTTCATCTTGCTTTGTTATAAGGATGATACGACATTATTTCATCAGGCTATCTTTTCTTTTACCTAACCTGGACAAGCCAGAACCAAAAAGGGAAAGTTCAGAACTCCTTACCTATTTCGCAATTTAAAACGGATGTTACTTTTAATTTTACAGGATTTATAATGGTTTCAGCAAATATTTTTAAAATTTATTTGCTACTCAAATAATAATTCCGGTTTTATTTTTAACTCTTTAAAAATTTCCTTTTGAATATCTGTTAATTCGGTGATTTTTATTTCCTCATGGTGTTTGTTTATTTGAAGGACATTTAATTTTATCAACTTTAATTCTTCTTCAATATCTTTTGAAAACAAATTCAATTGAATAGTGTCTTCATTTATCATGCAACGTA
>CAYSIN010000089.1:0-11380 GCA_964431135.1 uncultured Bacteroidales bacterium | reverse complement strand
TGCAGGTATTGCAGCATATATGGATAATGTGCTTTCTTTTTTGGAAAAAAGATATTTGTGTAAATCAAGTACTGTAAAATGGAAATCCAGAAATGCTGATTTCAAATTTATTTTTGACGGTCAGGAACTCATGATACAGTTGGAGAAAGGTGATATCGTTTGTTTTTCAAAAAAAGACAGTTCGGTTATTATTGGAACTGAAGGCGTATTCAATGCGTTTACCAGCGAATGGACTGGTTACAATGGAAAAGTTACTTGGGAAAGGACTGGATTAAAAGCAACAGAGGTGTATGCACAGTTGCGCCGCTATAAAATTGATATGAAAAAATCATACTATCAAGCCGATTCGGCAGTGCTTTTTCATAAACGTTTTTTCAAAGAACCCTTGTATGGCATTCTTTTGGAAAAAGTAATGGCAGATGTTGATACATCAACTGCCATTTATCCACAGTTTAAATCTTATTCGAAGCGACATAAAATAAAAAATATTTTCCCCAATATGGATTATGATGGCGGATTTAGTTTAAAAGGGAATAATATTATAGGTGAGGGTTCCACCAACAATTTGGCATTGCTAAAAATTTATAGAAAAGATACACTTATTATGCTTGCTGCTTCCAAATCATACATATTTAACGAAGATAATATTGCCAGCCAAAAAACAGCAATCACTATATATCTCGAAAAAGATTCTATTTATCATCCCGGTGTAATTTTCAAATTCGATGCTTCACGAAACGAGGTTACTTTAATGCGTGATAATCAAGGGATGTCACGAAGCCCTTATTTCGATAATTATCATCGATTGGAACTAGACTTTCCATATTTTACTTGGAAAATTAACGAACCTTTTATGCTGCTAAAACCCATACCCAAAGCAACCAACAAGAAAGCAATTTTCGAATCGATGGATTATTTCAGTCAAAGTCGCTTTATAGAATTACAGGGAATGGATATGAAAAACCCATTGCAAAGTTTACGTGATTTCTCAAAAAAAATTAATAGCCGTCAATTCAACGAAAATGAATATGCCAATTTTATTCGCATGAGTATGCCTCAAACTCGACAATTACTCTTGGGATTGGCATTCAAGGGGTTTATTACATATTCTCTCGAAACCGGTGAAGCCTTTATAAACGACAAAACCTTTTTCTATTTGAAGTGCAGCATAGGACAAAAAGATTATGATGTAATCAGTTTTGAATCGAATGTTGTAGAAAATGATTATAATGCGCTGCTAAGCCTTTACGATTACAATTTAAAAATGAAAGGGGTAGAGCAAATATTTCTTTCCGATTCTCAAAATGTGGCTATTTTTCCCAAAGACCAGCAAGTCATTATTAAAAAGAATAGGGATTTTGTTTTCGATGGACGTGTCAGAGCAGGATTGTTTCTATTTATAGGTTCTAATTTTTCTTTCTCTTATGACCAGTTCAAACTAACTCTTACCGACATTAATACTATCAAAATGCGTGTAAATTCGGACGAAACAGATAAGTACGGTAATCCTATGCAGAAAAATTTAACGAGCGTAATTGAAAATTCAACGGGTGAACTATTGCTGGACGAACCAAGCAATAAGAGTAGCATTAGAAAAGTTTCAAAATATCCCATTTTTATCAGCAAAAAGGAATCGTATGTTTATTATGACTATAAATTTGTATTTGACAGTGTATATAAGCGAGATAATTTTTATTTTCAGATTTATCCCTATTCTCTCGACAGCATCAATACATTAACAAAGAAAAACCTATTATTTAAAGGACACTTCGTTTCGGCTGCCATTTTTCCACCTTTTGATGAAATCATCAGTGTTCAGCCCGATTTTTCTTTGGGCTTCAAGCGTAATACTCCCGAAGATGGATTTCCCGTATATGGTGGAAAAGGAAATTACAAAAAACAAATATTTTTAAGCAATCAGGGATTGCGAGGAAAAGGTGATTTGACATTTGTTCGTGCAAAGGCTGTTTCAGATGATTTCATATTTTTCCCCGATTCAATGAATACTACGGCTAAGGAATTTACCATTGAAAAACAAACACAGGGCGTTGAATTTGCTTCTGTTCAGGGTAAAAATATTTATGTTCACTGGATGCCTTATCTGGATTATATGTTGGCAAGCAACACAACGCAGCCCATTGACATGTACGACAAGCAGGCTACTTTTGAAGGCACTTTAAAAATTGAACCCAAAGGACTGTCTGGCTCAGGCAAAATGGAATTTGCTACTGCACAACTCTTATCCAACGATTTTAACTTTAAAGAACATATTGTGGATGCCGATACATCCAACTTCAATCTAAAAACCATTGACAATACAGGCTTTGCTTTCAAAACCAATAATGTAAATTCTCATATTGATTTCAACGAACGAAAAGGCGAATTTCAAAGCAATGGTGAAGCCTCGTTTGTAGAATTTCCACAAAACCAGTATATATGTTATATGGACCAGTTTACTTGGTATATGGATAAGGAAGAAATTGAACTCAGTGCCAGCAAAAAGGCATTGTCAAAATTGCCCGAAAATAAAACAGACTTGAGTCCTACCGAAGCCGAAGATATACAGTTAAAAGGCTCGCAGTTTATTTCTATTCACCCAAGTCAAGATTCCTTAACTTTTATTGCACCGTCAGCCAAATACAATTTGCGAAAATACATTATCGCAGCCAATGACGTTAAATTAATTCGAGTTGCCGATGCCACCGTATATCCCGGTGATGGACATGTTGTTATTGAAAAAAAAGCCGTTATGGAAACACTCAAAGAATCAAAAATTATTGCCAACAACACCAACCGCTATCATACCATTTATAATGCAACAACCAATATATACGGGCGTAAAAATTATTCTTCTTCCGGCTTGTACGATTACATTGACGAAACTGGCAATAAGGAAGTAATTAAGTTTGATGTGGTAAGTGTTGATTCTACTTATCAAACGTATGCAAGAGGTAAAATAGGCATCACCGAAAACTTTACCTTAAGTTCCGATTTTGCCTTTACGGGCAATGTCTTATTATTCGCCAATCAGCAATTTCTAACGTTTAACGGCTCAACCAAAATTTCTCACGAATGTCAAAATCTGGACCGTTCGTGGGTAAATTTTAAAACTATCATCAATCCTAAAGAAATTTATATTCCTATCAATGATAGCATAACTGATATCAACAATAATAAACTATATGCTGGCTTTTTCATCACCAATGATTCAACGCATATCTATCCAGCCTTTTTAACAAAACATAAAAATTACAGCGATGTACAGATATTTAAAGCCAAAGGTTTTCTTACGTTTGATAAAAAAGATGGCAAGTACAAAATTTCAAACATGGAAAAATTGCAGGAATTTAACTTACCCGGCGATTATTTGAGCCTTCATCATACCGCTTGCAATATGTATGGCGAAGGGAAATTGAATCTGGGTGTAAATTTGGGTCAAATAAAATTAACAACCGTAGGAAACATCAACGAAGACCTTATTAAAAAAGATGTTTATTTGGACTTATTGATGGGATTAGATTTCTTTATTGAAGGTAGATGTATGGATATTTTTACCAAAGACTTAAATACCGTCAGCGGACTTGAACCCATAGATTTGACGCGAAACGTATTTGTAAAAGGATTGTATGAACTGGTAGGTGAATCAAAAGCAAATGAATTGATAAGCGAATACAGTCTTGGAAAATTTAAAAAGATGCCGAAAGAACTGGAACATACACTTATGCTCACCGACTTGAAATTAAATTGGAATCAAAAAACACGCTCCTATATTGCCGATACGCTTATTGGAATAGGCAATATTGGGAAAGAGTATGCCAACCGCATTTGCTCGGGTTATATGGAAATTATTAAAAAACGAAGTAGCGATAAGTTTTCTCTTTATTTACAATTGACCGATAACGTATGGTATTATTTTTCATACAGTGGCAATGTAATGCAGGTTTTGTCAAGCAATGAAGAATTTAACACCGTTATAAAAACATTAAAGCCTGACCAACGCCGACTCGAAGTAGAAAAAGGACAATCGCCCTACTCTTATTTTCTGGCTGCTCCTTCTGCCATGAAAAAATTTATTAAAAGAATGAACGATATTAAATCGCAGGAAGAAATAATAGCACCCGACGAGAGCGAAGGTGAATCCAAAGAGAACAATTAGCCTTTTCGGTAATGAAATGGAGTCTTTTTAGAGCCAAACCCATTCTAAATGCTGTCAGCGAAGTTGAAAGCACTAACTCATCGCAACCATCTCTTAAACGAAGTTTGTCACTTTATGATTTAACATCCTTGGGAATTGCTGCCATTATTGGTGCAGGAATATTCAGCACTATCGGAACAGCCGCATCTTCGGGAGGTCCGGCTATATCTGTTTTATTTATCTTTACAGCGATAGCATGCGGCTTTTCAGCGTTGTGCTACGCACGATTTTCCTCGTCCATACCTGTCAGCGGAAGTGCCTATACGTATGCCTATGTAAGTTTTGGTGAACTGATTGCATGGATAATTGGCTGGGATTTAATAATGGAGTATTCTGTCGGAAATATTGCCGTGGCTATTTCGTGGAGTGATTATTTCACCGCCATGCTTAGAGGTGTTGGCATTCATATTCCTGAATTTTTTTCGGTAGATTATGTTTCGGCTGTTCGCGGATATAACGAAGCAGAACGTTTATTAAACAGCGGACAAGTCTTTCATACCTTATCCTATCCATTGCAGGAAGCATACCTTGCGTTTCTGCATGCCCCCAATATAGCCGGCATTAAAATTATTGCCGACATTCCTGCCTTTGCCATCGTTGCCATTATTGCCATGCTGGTTTACACAGGTATTCAAGAATCTAAAATTGCAGGCGATTTAATGGTATTGTTAAAAATTATCATTCTTTTAATGGTAATTTCGGTGGGTGCCTTTTACGTCAATCCCGAAAACTGGTCGCCCTTTGCACCTAATGGGTTTTCGGGTGTAATGAAAGGAGTGGCGGGAGTGTTTTTTGCGTATATCGGTTTTGATGCTATCAGTACAACTGCCGAAGAATGTAAAAATCCACAGCGAGATTTGCCACGTGGAATGATTTTAGCACTTTTAATTACAACATTGCTTTATGTACTTATTAGCCTTGTCTTAACAGGAATGGTTAAATATAATGAATTGAACGTTGGCGACCCTTTATCTTATGCCTTTGAAAAATTCGGATTAACACGTTTTTCGGGAATAATTGCATTAAGTGCCGTTATTGCTATGGCAAGTGTATTGCTTGTTTTTCAGGTTGGGCAACCACGTATATGGATGGTTATGAGCCGCGATGGATTGTTGCCAAAACGTTTTTCACATATTCATAAGCGTTTCAGAACTCCTTCGTTTGCAACTGTCATTAGCGGAATTTTGGTCGCTATTCCTTCGTTATTTTTAAATTTAACCGAAGTTACCGACTTAACCAGCATTGGAACTTTATTTGCTTTTGTACTTGTTTCTGGTGGTGTGCTTATTCTGGACGATAAGAAAAGTAAGAAAAAACTGAATGGTAAATTTAAAATTTTCTATATCAATGCACGATATGCTATACCCTTGCTTTGGGCTTCCTTTATTGCTTTTATTCTTATCTATGATATTTCTTTTAAAGATATTATTTCTTATTTAACGCTGCCCCATATAATTTTTATTTTAGTTGCCATTACGGTAAGCATAATCTCTATTATTCGCGAATGGTCGTTAATTCCACTGTTGGGATTATTAACCAATTTATACCTTATGTCGGAACTGGGAATTACTAATTGGTTGCGTTTTATTATTTGGCTCGTTATCGGATTGGTTATTTATTTTTCATACAGTTATAAACATAGTAAACTAAATTTGAACTCCAAGTAATAATTATTTTTTACGTATAAACTATCTATACAATATACTGGTGGCTGATTTTATTATATTCTTCCACTTTTTTTGTTAATAATATTTAAATAGATAATTACGTATTTATAATAGTTGTACTTTTGTAACCATTTATAAAATGTAACTATTATAATTTTTAAGGTATGACAGAATACAATCAAAAAACAATGGAAACCGTTATCAATAACCTAATGTACCTGCATCCACTTTTATCCAAAAACTTATTCAAACAAGTAAGGGTAAAAGCAAATATTAATCCAGGGTTATGGTTTATTTTAGGAATATTGAGTGTAAATAAAAAGCAATCGATGTCGGAATTAGGGAAAAAATTGTCCATGCCCGGACCCCATGTTACAGTCTTGGTAGATAAACTTGTTAAAATGAAATTGGTGGAACGTATTCCTGATACCAAAGACAGACGTATTGTATATGTTCAACTTGTACCAAAGGGACAGGTTAAATATCAAAAAGTAAAAAAAGATATCAGTAATAATATTCGCCAGCAATTGATGCAACTAAAGCCTGAACAACTCGAAACACTTGCCTTTTCATCTCAACAAGTAAAAGAAATATTGTTACTTATTTTTAGAAAATCAACTGCAAACGAAACCGAAAAAAAATAAATTATAAAAGTAGATATGAAGGGGAAAAGTAAAAAAAGAAAAAACTTAAAAGTGTATATACCTTTGGCAGTAATCGTATTGTTAATATTACTGGGTGCTTTTTATTGGTATAGAGATTATAGCCGCTATGTGCAAACCGATGATGCGTATGTCAGTTCGGATAATATTTCTGTATCTTCCAAAATAATAGAACGTATTCGTCAGATTTATGTTGAAGAAGGCGATACAGTAAAGAAAGGAATGTTGTTAATTGTATTAGACAGTGCAGATATAATTGCACAACGTCAGCAAATTCTCTCATCAATTGAACAGGCTAAGGCTAGCAAAGAACAGGCAGAAGCAACTTATCAACTCAATATTGAAAACAGCAAAATTGCTGATATAGCATGGCAGCGTGCATCTGAAGACTTTGACAGAGCGAAAAAACAATTTGAGGGAGGCGTCATTCCAAAAGAACAGTATGACCACCTTAAAAAAGCAGAAGAATCGGCAAAAGCACAATTAAACGCATCTATGGCAACGGTCAACGTTTCAAAAAAACAGATAGAAAATGCTATAACATCTATAAAAACAGCACAGGCACAGTTAGGTGTTATTAACGTTCAACTTTCCAATACAAAATTATATGCACCCTGCGATGGCGTTGTTGCAAAACGTTGGCTCTTGCCTGGCGATTTGGCACAAACAGGACAATCCATACTCAGTATAAACAATACTAACAAATTTTGGATTTTGGTAAATCTGGAAGAAACCAAAATGCATCATTTATATTTACATCAAAAAGCAATATATAGCATTGATGCTTTTCCTGGCGTAACCTTTACAGGTGAAGTATTTTATATAGGAACAACTACATCTGCCCAATTTGCGTTGATTCCTCCCAACAATGCATCGGGCAATTTTACAAAGGTAACACAACGTGTACCGGTAAAAATATCTATAGACAGCACCCTTAATCAGAAAAATATTCACGATTTTACATTCGTGACAGGCATGTCTGCGGTAGTAAAAATTATTAAACGGTAATGAAAAAAGTTTCCGTTTCACATAAAATAAGAAGAACATTCAGACCGCGAAAATCGGGATTCCATCCAAGCAACCCACGTTACAAATGGTTTGTATTAACCAATGTAATGGTTGGAACTTTTATGGCAGTACTGAACAATACGGTTGTTAATGTGGGATTGCCTAAAATGATGTCTTCATTTGGTGTAGGGCTTTCGACTATTGTCTGGGTTCAAACAGCCTATATGCTTGCCATGGCAAGTGTAATGCCTGTATCGGGATGGCTTGCCGATAAATATGGATACAAACGAATTTATTTTTCAGGATTATTTTTCTTTACCTTGGGCTCATTATTATGTGGGCTATCAACCAACGAAAATATTCTAATTTTTTCACGTGTTATTCAAGGATTGGGTGGAGGATTAATTCAGCCATTAGGTATGGCTATTATATTGCGTGAATTTCCTCTTGCTCAACGAGGCATTGCACTTGGATTTTGGGGTATTGCATCCGCAGCTTCCGTTTCTTTTGGACCTGTGATTGGAGGATATCTGTCAGATAATTTTAACTGGCAAATGATTTTTAATATAAACGTACCAGTTGGCATTATTGCTATGATATTGACATTTCTTATTCAACGCGAATTTACAAACAACGAACATCGCAAATTTGACATTGTTGGTTTTATTTCTGTGATAATATTTTTACCGTTATTGCTTTATGCATTAAGCGAAGGAAATGCTGTTACCAATGCAGAAGGATGGAATGCGCCACATATATTATTTTGTTTTGCCATTTCGACTATAGCCCTTGCTGTTTTTATTACTCGTGAGTTGACCTTTGAATATCCACTCATAGATTTAAAATTATTGGCAAATCGTAATTTTGGACTATGTACGCTGGTCGTTTTCATATTTAATATTGGCATGTTTGGAAGCACTTTTTTATTGCCATTATACCTTCAAAACTCTATGAATTATACCGCACTGCAATCGGGATATATGTTTTTACCCATTGGTATTATTCAGGGATTTGTATCGCCTATTTCCGGTATCATTTCCGATAAATATAATCCTAAAATACTTCCTATCATTGGTATTACATTACTTGCTATTAGTTTTTATATCAATAGCACTCTTTCGTTTTTATCCGAAAATGCTTTCATTATGATTTCTTTTTACATTCGCGGCTTTGCTATGGGCATCATTTTTACTCCACTCAATAAAATGTCTTTCTTAACCATTCCACACAGAAAAATGGCTCAGGCTTCCAGTATTACCAATACACTTAGACAAATAGGTGCCAGTTTTGGAGTAGCATTTTTAACAACCATGTTAACCTCACGTATTAATTTCCACTCACAAGTGTACAGCCAAGCCATACAATCACAATCGCCATCATTCAAAAATGTATCTCAGCAATTAACCTACTTTGCTCAACAACATTTGGGGACACCACTTTATTCAGCCACAAAACAAGGACAATATCTTTTGCTCAGTCATGTCAATACACAAGCCTATATTCAAGGAATTGATGATGACTTTTTACTGGCAGCTATTATTACTTTTATAGGCATTTTTCCTATTTTCCTTTTAAAAACAAAAAATAATAAAAAAAATAAACAACTAAATATGCCTGTACAATGAAAAAAATTAACTTCATACTTTTATCAACGGGATTGTTTATTACAAATATCATGATGGCTCAATCATTATCTGAAAAGATAGTAGCAGATTCGCTCAGTTTCGATTCTGTATTAAAACAAGTAATACAAAATTATCCTTCCATAAAGGAATCTCAACAGGCTATCGTATCTGCCAATGCCAATGTAGGGTTGTCTAAATCGGCTTATTTCCCAAATATTGCCCTGTCATCTTCTTATTCTCATCTTGAACCTGTTTCATCTATTTCTTTTCCCGGTATGGGAACATTTAACATGTATTCAGCCGATAACTATTCAGCAACAGTCAATCTGGAACAAACCATTTATGATTTTGGCAAAACAGCAAAAAATGTTTCTTATGCCAATCAAACCAGTGAATTGGTAAAATTAAATGAAACGTTGGTTAAACAAAAAATATCGCAATTAGTTGTCGAAAATTTTTTTATGCTGGCATACCTGCAACAAGCCATCGTTATAAAAAACGAAGAATTGGACAATCTTAATCACCATTTAATTTATATTCAAAAGAAAACAGAAACTGGCTCTTCTACCGACTACGATATATTGACCACACAGGTTCATATTGCTACCATTGAAAATCAAAAAACCGATTTGGAAACTTCACTTAAAATTTTTCAAAGTAAATTAAACAACTTACTTGGAAAACCTACTTCAACGCCCATTACGGTTCAAAACAATCTCTCTTTCAATTACGCATTAGATGTATTCGATTCATTGATAAACAAAGCTCTATTGCAGCGAAACGAAATGAAAATTGTAAATCAAAAAGCATTGCTTGCTCAAATACATTTAAGCAATGTAAACACAGTCAACAATCCATCGTTTCACTTTTTTGCTATAGGAGGATTTAAAAATGGTTATTTCCCCGACTTAGCGGCTGTTAAAGGCAATTATGTTGTTGGTGTAAATTTTAACATGCCTCTTTTTGATGCTACCAAAACAAAATACAACCGAATATCTGCTCAGGCTGATATTCAACAAATACAGGAAGAAAAAGAGTTGACACAACGTACCATTACCGAAGATGTGATTGAAAATTACGAAACTGTAAAAAAAACTTTATTAAAAGTAAATGAATCAAAATTACAGGTACAGCAAGCAGAAAAAGCCTATCACTTAGCTGAAATTCGTTTTCAAACTGGAAATATCACCAATCTTGATTTGCTAGATAATGCCATGGCGCTATCTGAAAGTCGTTTAACACTGCTCAAAAATCAAATTTATTTTGTACTTTGTCAATACAAACTTAAAATTTCTATAGGAGAAATTATTTATTAACGTTGATAAATAATATAATGTAACGCATCATGGCATCATGTCCAGTAATTATTCTTGCAGCAGGAACTTCCCGAAGAATGGGCGAAAGAAAGCCTTTTATCAAACTTCCGTCAGGAATAACGTTGCTTGAACATCTGTTAAATTTGTACCAACGGTGTGATATTTCTGAAATAATAGTTGTATTTAACAACGATGGTTATAACTTTTTAAAAGAAAATTATGCTTCGTTAGAAAATAATGCACGTATCGTCATCAATCCCTTTCCCGAAAAGGGACGATTTTTATCCATACAAAAGGCTGTTTCGTTATTGACAAAAGATGATTCCTGCTTTATTCACAATGTGGACAATCCATTTATATCGCCCGATTTAATTCAATCTATGAAAAAAATGCTATTGAGCGACTCCTATGTTTGTCCAACGTACAAAGGCAAAGGTGGACATCCTGTATTAATAGGAAGTAAAATTGTTACCTGTATTCAATCCTTATCGGACAAAGACCGTGATTTTAAACAAATTTTGAATAGTTTTAACCGAATAGAATGTGCAACACCTTATGCAGACGTATGCCTAAACCTGAACACCCCCGACGATATTAACAAAATGATACACTAATATAGTCGTCCCTTAAAAAGTACCTATCCTATTAAATATGAATTATATAATGTCGTTTTTATAAGAAATTATTTGTCTCGTCAGCAATAACGAGACTTTTAGTCAAAAATTTCATGAATATTCTAAGTATTTTGCCCTTCACACTTCGGCACTTCGGTAAACTCAGTGGACACAGGCTCAGTGTAACACGCCATGTCTGGCTCGCCGGTGAACTTTCCCTACGCACTATGTTTATATGAAGAGTGATGTTGCATTAGAAATTTTTACGTAAAAAAACAAGCAAGCAGGGATAG
>CAYSIN010000088.1:0-11397 GCA_964431135.1 uncultured Bacteroidales bacterium | reverse complement strand
GTGATTGGAGGAACTCACCTCCTAACCCCCTCTCTTTCGTAAAGAGAGGGGGAATTAAAAGGGGAGAGTTGCACAAACTCCGGTTTCTCACCACCCTTGAGTATCCATTCATACAGCCGTATCATCTGCGTAGCCACTATTTCAACAGAATATTTTTCTATAATGAGTTGCCTGCCACGTTTTCCCATTTGTTGCCGCTCTTCGTCTGATAATGAGATGGCTTGTTGTATGGTTTTTGCCAATGTTTCTACATCGTTATTCACCCACCAACCGCACTGGTATGTATTCAAATCTTCCCATGGCGTTCCGGTAGATGCAATCACCGGAATTTCATTTTGTAATGCTTCTCCTACTACCATGCTAAAATTTTCGGAAAAACTGGGTTGGATAACCAAATTTAATGTCTGCATCATGTTTTCTTTTTCATCTCCCACCAAAAATCCGGCAAATTTTACATCATTCAATTGTAATTCGGAAATTAACGTTTTTAACGAGTGAACATACGTTTTTTCGCCATCGCCCATTAAAACCAATTCCCAAGATTGCTTATGACTTACTTTTGCCCATGCATATATAAGGCTTTCTATATTTTTAATTTCGTGAATTCTTCCGATAAATGCAAGACGTTTTTTATCTTTTTTTTGCTTTATAATTTTCTCTTTTATTTCTATTGGGTTTGGAATAACTGCAACAGGATTTGTCAATCCAAGTACTCGAACAAATTCTACTTCTTTTTCACTAGTAACATGAATAACTGTTGCTTTTTTTAAATCTCTTTTCTGATATAAAAATAATGCAGTTTTCTTGAGCCACTTAGAGTATGACAAAGCTGTCGGAGAAATCATACCCCTTGGTGTAATAATATATGGAATTTTATTTCTTCGTGCATATTTACAGGATACATGAGGAGGATATTGCCAAAAACCATTCACATGAATAATATCTGAAGGATGTGTTTTTAAAAGGGTTAAAAAACCAAATGAATAAGCAAAATGATTTAAGCCCGGTACACGATATGAATAATGAACAGAGTCGTTGAAAATAAGTGTTGATACCTTTTTTTTAAGTACTGTTGTTAGGATTTGAATATTTATACCTTTTTTTTGTATCCCTCTTACTAAAATATTTGTACTTACCGACGGTCCGCCTGAATTTATATCTAATCCGGAAATAATTTGCAATACATTCATTAATACAATTGTTTTTTATATAAAGTATTCGCAATGGCCATCATTAACAGATAAAATTCCGTAACATACGTACGTGCCAGATAAGAAACCAATGCCAAAATAGATAGCGTAGCAAACAAGGCATAAACAGTAAGTTTATATTTGTTGTAACTATAAAACGCATTGACTATAATTTGAGCATTAAAAAATAAAAATAAAAGAAAGCCAATGACACCTGTTTCAGAAATAATACGCAAATAACCACTCTTTGCCACAAAAATACTTCCTTCCATAAATCCTAGGTTTTCAAATTGATTGATATATGGAGCAGCGATATTGTGAATATTACCAAGACCTGAACCATAAATAATATATTGAGGATTTTCTTTTAACCCTTTTATAATAACGGCATCAAAATCTTCAATTTTATCTCTTTCGGTCACACGGTCATTAATAATATCATCCAAAGGACCCGAAAATGTCACAATTACAATTCCTATTACAATCCATGAAAAAAACTTTGCGGTTGAAATTCTAGGCAATAATTGAAAATAACGAAGTATAATTTCAGATAATACCCAAAGAATTGCCAATAGTATAAAACCACTGGAAGATAAAGTTAAAATCAAGGTTACGATAAATAATACCGAAAACAAGGATTGCCGTTTAAACAATTTCAATTGAAGTGTATTTAATACATGTATCAGTATGATACCTAATGTAGCATACATACCCAGACTTTTGGGCTCTCCTGATAAAGAACAAATCCGTATCATGGGTATATCAAAATAATCAAACGAACCGGCAGTACGAATATTACTTTTATCAAGTGCTAATGGTGTAATATCTACTGAAGTGAATACAAAAACAATTTCCTGCATTATCCCAATAGACGATGTAACAATAATGCCATATATAAAATATTTTAATAAAGAATATACATCGTTCAACGATTTAATATGATAATAGGCGATATAAAAGATACTAAAGAGTAATGAAAAATTAATAATCTGGCTTATGTACCTGCCTTCGTTACGCAAAAAGCCAGGATTTTTGGTTGGAATAAAATTAATTACAAAAGAAGAAAGCAAAAAAGCAGAAACAAAGGCATACAAAAGGAAAAAAATAACGTTCCCGTTAAGCCCTTTCAGTTGCAATAAACGTGTATTGGTAAATGCCGTTATCAAAAAAGAAGCATTTAACAAAAATAATATCAATTGGCTGATAGTATAACGAACCCCAATATCGTAATCAATACCAAAAAATGGAATAAAAAAAGCATACGCCTGTAATAATGTCATTTTTTTACGAATTACCTGTAAGGCAATGATGCCTATTAACAAATATTGTATGATATATCTTATTTCGAGCATTAGGCAATATTAAATAAACGGAATAAAAAGGATTTTGCTTTTAAAAAAATAGAATAAAGTTTAAAAAAATGAATGTTCACTTTTTCTCTTTCAAAAAGAAGTTGACGTTCCTGTTGATATCTGCCTTGTGGTGCCCATGAACCTGATTGTCCGGGATGTATTCTGAACGTGGATAATGCTCTGTTTTTACGAACAGGATTTTTGCAATATTTTAATATTCTATAAAATAAATCACCATCCATAGTAACATGAAAATCCGGATTCAGTCCGCCTATTTTATCAAAAATTTCTTTTGACCAGAAGCACGAAGGTTGATAGACAGGGACGATACCCCAGGCTTGATATTTATAATTGGTGTAGTAAGATTTTGCCCGGTTTATAAGTTTATTGTCAATATCTGTAATATGGCAGTCGGCATAGAGAAAGTCGAATTTGTTTTTTTTATATTGAGTTGCCACATATTTGAATGTTTCCGGCAAGTAAGTATCATCAGAATTGAGCCAGGCCAAAATTTCACCGGTGGCTTTACTGAAGCCTTTGATTAATGCATCCGTCATCCCTTTGTCCGGCTCGCTGATAAAATATGCCAAATGCTTTTCATACTTTTTTATAATTTCAACCGAATTGTCGGTCGAAGCACCATCAATTATAATGTATTCAAGGTTAGGATAATGTTGATTTATGACAGACAAAATAGTTTCTTCAATAAAATTTCCTTTATTGTAATTGACCGTTACAACTGATATTTTAGGATATTCCTGATTAGTATCCATATATCCACTTTCTTATTTTATATAGAATACCTTTAAAAGGGATAAGGTTTTTTAATTGTTTAAAAAAGCCATTATTTATAGAAAGATTATTTATATTCATTAATAACTGAAATACTGATTTAAAATAAAGCCTGATGCTGCCTGATAAGTAATAATCGTTCACGGTATTGGAATATCGGAGAAAAAGAATATCGCTTTTTGATAATTTGTCTTTATGTTGCTCGATAAAAAAAGGAATAACAGATTTGCTCTGCTCTGCAAAATCCTTTAATTTCAACTTTGAGGTAACACCTACTCCTACTCTGTAGTAACTTGATACAAAATCAGTAAAATAATATTTCGGGCAATAAAAGTAGAGCAATGTATTCCGGTACCAATCGGCTCCATAACCCATATTCTCTGGTGCAATCATATACGGTAATAATTTGGTTGAATATCCTATCCATCTCAGACTGACACCGCCTCTTAATTGTTCCTGAAAAATATTTTTGTTTTTTAATTTGTAGTTGTCCCAATAAGTGATTTTCCCATTTGGATAATAGTGAGCAGTATTGGTTATAATGATAAATGTTTCGTTCTTTGCATCAATTTGTTCTTTTTCAATCACGTTGGTTAAATTTAAAAATAAATCGGGTGCAAAAAAATCATCTCCACCCAAAGCACACAAAACATCTCCAGTAACCTTCGACAATGCAAAATTTAAGTTTTTGTAAAGCCCCAAATTAGATTGATGCTGGAATGCTTTTATAATATTAGGATATTGCTTTGCATAAGACTGAACAATATTCCATGTATTGTCTGTTGAGCAATCATCGGCAATAATAAATTCATAAGGAAGAACAGATTGACTCATTACCGATTCAATCATTTCCCGTACAAATCTTTCTTGGTTATAAGTTATGGTTAGTGCAGAAAATTTGATGCTACTCATAAGCAATTAAAAGAATTTTTCGATAATTCTTTTTTTTATAAGTTTTAACATTTGCTTAAAAAATAAGTTTTTTTGTAATGTCTGAACTAATAAGACATATTTTTCAAATTTGATTTTGTTTAAAAAATCAGAGTGTTTTCCAAAAGATAACTCGCTTCCTGAAATATCAAATATTAAATTTAGTTCTAAAGGAACCATTTGAATACCATAAGTCTTAATTGGATTTTTACAGTCTTTTATAGAAATAATGTACTCACTTTTAATTTTTTCAAGTTTTTTAGTCCCATTTAAATCACAAGAAATACTATATTTCTTAAAGAAAGGTATCAACATTTTCAGTGATTCCTCAGTAAGTTCAAAATATGAGTCATATCTAATTTTTGACGTTTTGAAATAACAAAAATTAAAGTCATTTTTTATGCTTTCTATGAGAATAGGAACCTGCATATTATTGCTTCCTCCATTAAGATGAGTCCCTTTATCGAAACTAAAATTTGTAGCAAGGGAAACTTTCGGGAAAACAAAATATAAGTCGTGTATTACCATATAGGCTATAAAATATTTTTTCCAGGAAGATTCCGGCCACCTGAGAACGTAATCGGGTATTGGTAAATCCTGTTCAAGTTTTTTATCATTATTCACATACCATTGGTTAAAACCTTCCCAGTGTTTTTTTGACCATATCTGGCCTAAAGAACTAGCGTGCTGAACAAAATATGTAGAGTAGGAGTCATTTAATGGATAAAAATTTAAGTTTGCAACAAAGTTAAAGTTATATGCGTAGAGCGATATTCCACAAACTCTTTCTTCTTTGTCGTAAAAATTTAATGCTTGCTGAGCATAAGAGTAAAAATGTGGAGAAACAAACATATCATCTTCGAGTATGATTACGCTTTCATATTCGGAAGTTAGATTGCCGCAAGCAAGAATATGTTTTCTTAAGCCTAAATTATTTTCGTGTTTAATAATTTTTTTGGTACCATTTTTCCAGTTGAAATTATCTGCGACCCATTCTACTTCATTATTTTGACTTTTGTCGATACTTATAATCAGCGGTATTTCCATTGATATGTATTGAGCATTGTCAAGTGAATAAAGTAATCGGGATAAGCTTCTGGGCCTGTTATAAGCAACAACAATAATAGCCGGAATGGGCATTTTTTGATTCATGTGTCTTCTTTTTCTAAGGGATCAACAATATTTGGAACAAAAATTTAATCAATAAATTTATAAAATGCAATATTTATGGACACTGTGTTTTTTTAGTTCCTCCAGACTTGATTTCAGGATTAGAGGTATTTTCTACAAAAGCAGGATTACCGGCAACTCCTCCGCTATTGGCAGAGCCTCCGGAATTGATATTTCCACCGGCAGTATTGCTGCAACATGAAGTACCATCGGCTGCTGCTTTAACAACATAGATGTCATAGATTCCCATTCCTACAGAAGTCGTTATTCCAGCAACAAAGTAGCTTCCGTTGGATGCCTGAACAATAGCCGCACCACCTTCAGCTCCATTTTCTCCCATTGCTCGCAACCATTGAACATTTCCATTGACATCAAGTTTTATAAAATAAATATCATTGTCTCCGGCTCCGTATGATTTTGTGCCTCCGGTTACTGCATATCCTCCGTCAGATGTTTGAATGATACAACTTGCTCCTTCATCATTACTGCCTCCTATTGTTTTAGTCCAGAGAATATTTCCGCTATCGTCAATTTTTATAATATATACATCACTGCTTCCGGCACTATAGGATGTTGTCCATCCTGCTATTAGATATCCGCTATCTGATGCTTTTGTAATAGAGTATGCCAATTCATTTACGCTTCCGCCGATGGTTTTAGTCCACAAAAGATTACCATTTGCGTCTAATTGTGTTATATATACATCGGTAAGTCCGGCTCCGTAAGAGCTGGTTTTTCCTGCTGTAATATAACCTCCATCAGACGTTTGAATAACTGAATATGCAATATCATCCTGGCTTCCACCAACTGTTTTTGACCATTCAATAGAACCAGTAGCATTTAGTTTGATAATAAATACATCGTAAGCTCCACTTCCAAAAGAATTGGTATAACCGGCAACTACACATCCTCCATCAGTTGTTGAAGCAACGGCTCGTGCATAATCACTATTGCTTCCGCCTATTGTTTTTGTCCATAGAATATTACCAGAAGCATCTGATTTAACCAGATAAATATCAGCATTTCCTGCACCAAATGAACCTGTTGTTCCTGCTATAATTATTCCTTCGTCGGTTGTGGAACAAGAGGCATATGCATAATCATAATTGCTGCCACCGATGGTTTTTAGCCATTGTACATTGCTGCTGGTGTCGATTTTAGTAATATAAATGTCTCCACTGCCGGCACCAAATGAACTTGTCCATCCCGATATGTACAGTCCTCCACCGGATGTCACTACCATTGAGCTTGAACGATCGTCATTTATTCCACCTATAGCAAAGCAGGAAGGTGAACTACAGGAAATATTCACACTAACAGAATTTGAATTTTGACTTATTCCACAAGCATCTAAAGAACGAACGCGATAGTAGTAGGTTGTACCACACGTTAAGTTATTTATGCTATAGGAGTTTGTACTCCCTACATTTAAGTTATTATACAAAGGTAAAATATTTGTAAAATCAGAGTCTGACGCTACATCTAGATAGTAAGCATAAGCATTGGTAATTGTATTCCAATTAGCAGTAAATGATGTGATAGAAACATTTGATTCAGATAAAGCTACTGGAGTTTGCTGTATAAAAGTACAATGAAAACAGTATATATTTTCCCAAACTCCGGCTAAAGCATTATATCCCTCATAACAATTAACGGAAGTGTTGAAAATTATAAGTGAATTGGCCGGATTTATAATAGCATCACGTTCATCTGTCGTTATTCGGGGAAATAAAACGCCCTTATTATTAAACTGAATATCCAATGCTGCGCTGCTATCAGGCAGATTCCCTGTTGTGTTAATGGAAACCTGGGCATTAACTGATAATATATAAAAAGTAAAAATAATGATTATTACTTTTTTTGTATTTATCAGTCTGTTGAAAAATATAAGGAACTTCATTGTTTTATATAGTTTATTCTTTTTTTGAAAGAATTAATAAAGATTGTTTATATCTTGGTAATGTAGAAAAAATGTATTCTATCAGATTAATATTTATTAGTTTTCTAATTAAGAAATACCATGAAGGGACTATGAGTAAAACGGCTAAGACACTTAATGATATGGCAACAGCATTTACGCTGATTAATGTGCCGAGAAATACACTTAATGGAACTAAAAAGAGAATTAATAGATTCCAGTTGAAATCAAGTTTTGTCTTACCGGTTGCAATAAGCAGGCTTCCTACCGGATTTAATAAAGATCTGACAAATACATAGACAGAAAGAATCTGTACTAATGTGGTAATGCCAACATATTGATTCCCGTATAGAATTATTACAATAAGTTTTGCAAAAAGAGCGATTAAAAGATAAATACTAAAATTTGCGGTCGAAACTAACGAAACAATTTTCAGATAAATACTTTTCAATCGATTCGGTTCATTCTGAACTTTGGCTAATAATGGGGCAGTAACTGAGTTAATTACAGGATTAATAATTTGCATAGGTCGGAATACGAGTTGTTTTGCCAAGTTATAAGAGCCTAAAATTTCAGGGGAGTATAATTTTCCAATAATTAAAATATCAATATCCCTATTAAAAAAATTAATAATCTGACCTCCGGTTTGGTATAATCCGATTTTTAAAAATGGTTTTGTCTCGTTGAATTTAAACCTAAATGAAATCCGGTTCGAATTTAGTCCGTCAAACAAATAAAGAGCACTACTGACAATCGCCGTGACAATCGCTGAGTAAACTAAAGCATAAACTCCGTAGTTTAAATATGCTAAATAGACAGAAACTATTAAGCCTGCTGTATTGGCGACAATGTCAAATATTGATATTTTTTTAAAATGCAGATTTTTTTGTAAAACAACCCTTGATTGTCTTCCTATTGCAGATATAATTAAAGTAGAGGTTACTATTGGAATAAGGAAAGTTAGCTCTTTTAATTTGTAGAATGAACTTACAAAAGGGGTTATAGATAAAATAAGTAAATAAATAATGATGCTAAATAAGATATTTAACCAGTAAAGGCTGGAATATTCGTCTTTTGTGATATTTTGTTTATGAATGATAGCTGAGCTTATTCCAAGGTCAATAAAAAGACCCGTAAAATTGATGATAAAAGTAGCTATTGCAAATAATCCAAAATCGGCTTTTCCAATATATCTTGTCAGAATGGATATTTTAATGATTGAGATAAGAGTGATTGCAATAGCAGAAATTGTTGTCCATTGTACCCCGTTTATAGCCTGTTTTTTTAATGAATTCATTTATTTATTTTTTTGCAATAACCCAGTATTCGGGTGCTTCAAGTAGTTTATTTTTGTCTAACTTATCCAATAAAGTGGCAAGCCACTGATTAATATAAAACAAAGGAAATATAAATAACTTCAGAAAAAGACTAACAGGATTTTTTTATTTATAAACCTATTCCAAAAGTAGTTTGCTTTTAATGCTTTTGCTGAAAAATAACCACCATTTGGAAATATATTTATGTCATTGTAACTAGCAAGATGTAACATCTTTTCAAGAGCAAATGGCGTAAAACGGAAGAAATCATATGGGGCTTCATGAATCCACCACTGAAATGGAACCTGAAGGATTAAATATCCGTCATTTTTTAAAATTCTGTACGATTCATTTATCATTATTTGTGGTTCGAAAAGATGCTCCAATACCGAAATGGTGATGACAGTATCTGCACTGTTATTTTCGATAGGAAGCGGTTTATTCAAATCTGAAAAAATATCTGCTGTCAATTGATGGAATGTGTTTCCCCAGTCCACTCCGGTATATTTTTCTGCAAATTGTAGAATAAACTTTTCATAAGGTCTTTCACCACAGCCTAAATCATAAACATGCCCCTTTATGTAAGGAGAAAATTTAATCAGATATTCTTCATTATATTTGTAGGCCAGCCAATTATGATGTTTACAATTGGGGTGTTCTATCTTCATATAACATCTTGAAATTTTGTGTTTTACTAAGCATTAATTTATCATTCCAGTTTTTTTCAATTAAAGAAATGTTATGATTTTTTTCGTTTTCACTTATTGGGTTAAAGATTATTTCGGGATTCTTTTCTGCTTCTTTAAATGAAAGAACATAAAAACCATTTCTTGTGAAGTAGTGGTACAAAGGATTTTCTTCATTAAAAATAATATTGCAACCCAAATACATTAAAGATAATATATTACCGAGAGCCTGCTGCCTGAGATGATTCATAAAAACCGAAACGCGCGAGGAAATTAGACGGTAATATTCATTTAAAGGCAAGAATTCTGTTAAAGCTAAAAAATGTTTACCTAGCAAATTATGGCCAAGATTAATGATTTTTTTCCATAAGTTTCGTTACCATAGCTTAAGGGGCAAATTACCTTTCTTTCGTCAAGTATTAGTTTATTTAAAAAATCTGGTTATTTCAACGTGATTGTTTTCGGGAGTGGAGCTGTTATCTATTAAAATATTTTGTTTTTTTTCTGAATTTTCGGGAAATTCTGGTCGCAGGTAACTAACATTCCCATAGTTCCACGAAAAATATCCGGGTTTAAAAGCGGGATGACTTTTAGTGATTAATTCATAATCATCAGGAATAACGGTGTTTATATAATCAATTTTAGCAGTACAATTCAATATTTTTTTTGATAAATGATATAGCTTATTATGTATATGATTCTTTAGTATTTCTGTTTTTGAGCAATCTGATAAGTAAAGTTTTTTTTGTCTCTTTAAGCAATAAGTTGATTAAGTCTTCAACAATGAGAGGATAATAATCAGTAGCCATAGCAGAAAATATCATTCCCACATACGTAATGATAATAGAGAATCCGGCAGTATATAATCCCACTTGCTCTACACCACCGGTACGGCTGATAAAAACACGAACAAAATAACTAACTCCCATGGTTATTAAACTGCTCAAACTAATCATTATGCCCATGGAAAGCATATTTTTGCCTTCGGCAATGGTTCTTGCTTTGGTAACTTTTACAGGCTCTAATTTTATTTTATGCGAAAAATACCACGATAATACTAACGCTACTGCCGATGAGATAATGATTGCCGGTACAATGGCTTTATTCCCCACATATAATACATGGGAATCGATATAAGCAAACCTAACGCACTTCCCAATAAATCAGATTTTGCCAGAGATTGCAATTTACACAATCCTTGTAACACCACCATTTGCCCTGAACTGAGTTGGTTTAACAATAACGTAACCGACAAATAAATAAAAGCAAGGGTGTAGTCTTTATTACCAAATGTGAGTTGACTAAGCCAAGGTGAAAAAATAATTGTGATAATTGCTCCCAGCAAACCTGTAATCCACATCCAACGCCTAAGAACCGTAACGATAGTTGATACCCGGATATTATTTCCGGTACCATTGGCTTCGGCAACATTTTTAACCGCACTGGTACCAAGTCCAAAATTAGTTAATCCGCTGATTAAGCCTGTGGTTGAGGTAAGCAATCCTGCAATTCCCATACCTGTTGGACCAAGCAATACAGCAATAAACTTGGAGCGTATAATGGCAATAATAATATTAAAAACCTGCACCCCGCCAAAAAGAGATGTGGTTTTTACAATTTGCTTATATGAATTTTGTTGTTCTGCCATTGTGTTTTACCCACCCCTACCCCTCCAAAGGAGGGGATTTTTGGAATTGCCTTCCAAAGAAGGGGATTTTTTAGGATTGCCTTCCAAAGAAGGGGATTTTTTAGGATTGCCTTCCAAAGAGGGGATTTTTGGAATTGTCCTTCCAAAGGAGGGGATTTTTGGAATTACCTTCCAAAGGAGGGATTTTTGGAATTGTCCTCAAAAGGAGGGGAATGCCTGTAGTATATAATTATTTCATTTGAAATTTATAACCGCAAATAGTTAATTTGAGAATTAGAATTTAGACTATTAGGCATTTAGATTATTAGGAAATTAAGTTTTGAACTTTTATTCTGGTTTCTGAATTCTATTTTTTCTATTATCTATTTGATATTTTAATTTTGCTATCTTAAATA
>CAYSIN010000087.1:0-11464 GCA_964431135.1 uncultured Bacteroidales bacterium | reverse complement strand
GGCTGACAGAACACGGTTCACGAAATCCCACACTTGCCATAGCTGCGGCACGTTACCGCCAAGTGTAAAAAGACAGACGACAGGACTAAAATAGAAAGTAATATATTGTGAAATTACAGAAAAAAAATATTGACAAGACCATAAAACCGACCCACATGCCGACCCGAGTTTTTTTATTTTTTACCCACCGCACAAACTGATATTCCCCATAATTAATAAATTTTTATACCAAACCGCTAACAAAAGAATGAAATGAATTTTGTCTCGTCAGCAATGACGAGATGCCGACAGACTAACCGTATTAAAACAAAAGCGAAGCGAATTGTTTTTAATGAACTTGTTTGCAAGTGGGTATGAAATAGACGAAATGATTGGGTTAGAAGTACAGCCTTTTATTTTTCCTGTAGCAATCGTATGGCAAACCAAGTCAATAAGCCATGGGTAAATTTAAAAATATCGTTGTTAACATTAAAGTGGGCGGAATGCAACGGAAAGGCTTCCTTGTTCTGTTCAGATATTCCCAATCGGTACAATGCCGAAGGATATTGTAAAGCAAAATAAGAAAAATCTTCTGCTGTCATGCGAATGTCCACTTGTTCTACGTTCTTTTTACCCAAATATTCAGTGGCAAAACGTTCCAGTTTTTGTGTTAATTCGGCATGATTTACTAATGCCGGATAGCCATTTAAAATATTAACCTCGGCTGTTGCTCCCATGGTATGAGCCATGCCCATAATCATAGACTTTATATTATGAAGTGCTTTTTTCCGCCATGCTTCGTTCATGGTTCTAAAAGTTCCTTCCAGCAATACTTCATCGGGAATAATATTGACGGCACCATTGGCAATAATTTTCCCGAACGATAATACTGTTGGAATGGCTGCATCTGCCTTACGGCTTACTATTTGTTGAAGTTCAACCATAATGCTCGATGCTATATAAACCGTATCCGTAATTTGATGTGGATTGGCCGCATGACCACCTTTGCCTTTTATAGTAACATATATTTCATCGGTAGAAGCCATATATTTTCCAGCATGAAATCCTACTTTGCCACAAGGAAGGTTGGCATAAACGTGTTGAGCAAATACATAATCAAAATGAAGGTTTTTAAATTCAGTACTGTTTAGCATAGCATGGGCGCCACCGGGAACTTTTTCTTCGGCAGGTTGAAAAATACCATAAACGGTTCCAGCAAATTCATCTTTGATTTGATTTAGCAGATACAAGGCACCCAGCAACGAAGCCGTATGCACATCGTGACCACACGCATGCATAACTCCTTTGTTTTTTGATTTGTACGGAATTTCATTTTGTTCGATAACAGGCAGTGCATCTATATCCGCCCTGATGGCAACCGATTTACCTGCCTTGCTTCCTTTTATCCAGCAAAGAATGCCATTACCTCCAATATTTGCCTTATAAGGAATTTTCCATGCATCAAGTTTTTTACCTATAAAGGCAGCCGTTTTTTCTTCGTGAAAAGATAATTCCGGATACTGATGTAATTGTTCACGCAACTGTTGAACCATGCCTGCACTTTGTACGGCAGCCCTTTTAATAAATTCCAGCGTAATCATTTACCAAAAATATATTTAATTCCAAAAACAATAAGCAAAACACCAAACAGTTTCTTCAACGTTTGTACGGGCATTTTGATTGCCCATTCCGACCCGAAATAGGCACCAATAAAAAAAGCAATGGCAATAATAATGGCATATTTAACATTAACATACCCTGCCTTGTAATAATTAATAACGGCTAAAAGCCCCGTGGGAGCAAGCATAAAGGCAAGGCTGGTAGCATTGGCTTCTTTCTGCGTAAGTCCAAGAAAAAACATTAAGGCAGGAATAACAATCAAGCCACCTCCTATACCCATCATGCCACCCAACAATCCCGCAACAATGCCAACAACAATAAGAATAATCATTTCATACATAAGCATTATTTATTTATAAATTATGGAACAAATATACTTATAAATTTTATGTTGTTAATAACAGTTCTCATCACTATGGCTGTCAATAAACTTCGTAATTCAGCAAATAGCCGTTTTCGCTACCCGTTATCAATAAATAATTGCGAATGGGTTTTTCGAAAAGGCTGATGCTGAAAGGGGATATGCCATTTAGCGGAAAACCATTGGGCATTTTTCCATCTTTGTCGAGCAACACTATTTTATGTTCGCAGACAAGCCCAATTTTATGCTTTGCCATAGGAAATTCATAATATACGGGACGGTATTCTGGAATAGCAGGTAACGTATATTTCAGCATCAATTTTTTTATGCGGGAATAGATGTACAGTTTATCTTCATCCACAAAAATATGTTCGGCATAGCCATCACCGTCCATATCGTTATACAGATAATAATGTTGCGGATTTCGTTTATCAAGCGTAAGCGTTTTGACCGTGCCGTCCATCGATATAAACCGTACATTGCCTTCGATGCTGTTGATAACAAAACGTGAATCGGTTTCTCTATTCTTGGGTTCAAAATAAAGACGAGCATGATGATTCATGGCAAAATGCTGAGTCACTTTTATACTTGTTTTTCCTGAAGCATCTACCATATATACATTCAAGGAATCGTTAAAAAACACATACTCTTTTTTGCCAAGGGTAACAAACTGTATAGGCTGATAAACGTAATGATTAGTTGATTGAAATGTCCAATTTTTATCTAATTTACCCGAAAGCATATAACTATATACTTTCTTGTCGTTGCAGGCAACAAACAACCGTAATTCTTTTTTGGGAGCAACAGTCGTTATAGATACACCGTTGGTGGAAGGTGCCTTTAACTTTATCGGATATGGGTTCACCATATCGCCATTTCTATCCATCACATAAATATAGTTTCGTGAACTGAAAAGGTATTGCAGTTTTTTGTTATGAAGCATGTCGATTTGATAAACATCACTGGTAATTTTTTCGTGAATGGTATTTTTCCATAATATTCTGCCGGCAGCATTGAGCAGGTAAATAGTATTCCCATTATCTTGAACAAAAATCTCCTTTTCCTGTGTGTTGGAATTTATAACATAATAGGGTTTCATGCTAAGGGTAGTATCCAGTTTGCTTTCCCACAAGGTATGGGTGTATTCCTTTACTTCGGGACTGTATCGAACAAAAATGCTGGTGTATAGCATATCGTTGTTTTTGCTAAGTTGACAACTAATAGCATCCATTTGTCTGAATATATCATAATTGTTTTGCTCTATCTTTCCCAAATCAGCATTTACCAATGATTTAATAAAATTTTGCGAATGAGCCACATCCATATAAAAAAGAAGATTGCATTTATTGTCGAGCATACCGGTATATGATTGATAAAGCGTTTCGTGTGCCAGCGTTTTTTTTAGGGTATTGGCATACTGAATTCGTTGCAATGCATCTCTTGTAGCACTAAATACAATATAATTATCTATATAGGTAAAATATTTTGTTTTTGCTACAGAAAATATACTTCCGAACAAAAGAGACGCAGCATTTTCAACTGGAAAAGAATAGGCACTGCACGAATAATCGGCATCTATATGCAACGGTATTATCATGTTTTCGGGTTTTCGTTTAGTCAGTACAGCGGCTTTATACACTACACTGTCCAATAGTTCTTTGGCAGTCGATTGATTGTCGGTTTTAATAATAAAATAAATATCATCATCTTTTAAACTATCGCTAACGGCGGAACTATGTGAAAAGGCAATGCCTGCTTCATCCGAAATAAGTTTATTGAAAAGACCTAATACATCTACAGAAAATTTTTTTTTGTAAGATTCAACTTCGTTCATTCTTTCTTTGGTTATGCCATACGAATCTAAAAAGGCAGCATAATGTTCCTGAAATTGATTAAAGTCGGATATCCCCAAAAACAAATAGGCATTGGTTTCTTTGGGCAAAATGTCGGGTAGCGAAACGTTCTCCGGCGATTGCGACAGCAATGATTTTAAGTAATGCGATGGCAAATCGCCCATGTCTGTAAAGCCATTCAGTAAAAACATGTTGGACGAAGCATGTATATCTATAGCCGACCATTCGGCTATGGTTCGTTTGGCTATATTCTTTTTCTGAAGCAATGGCGAGAGCCAATTAACCCAAATCTTGGGGAACAGTTTATGATTGATGAACAGATTGGCATCAACATGCTGACCAGAAGTAACTAAAATTTTATGAAAAGATTTATCGTTGAGTAATGAAAAATTGCCTTTGGCTTGACGAATAATATTTTCAACCATTAACGACGATGTGCTTGCCATAAATAACCCATCCATAAAACAAAAATAAAATTGTTTGAGTTTAACCGGATTGGATGATTGAACCGTATATATTGTTTCATCACTGTATATTCTTTCCGTGAAAGTTAGGTTTTGATGCCCTATGTCTTTTAAAATATCGAGTATGGTGGTAGAGGTTGCCTTATTGCCTATGTTAAAAATAAAAACCGTTTCATAGTCGTTTTTTCCAAATGGATGAAACGAAAGCAAAGCCGGTCCTTTGTTGATGTTGGTTTTAAGAAAGGGCTGATGGGTAAGTAAACTGTCAAAAAAATGCAAATACGCATGAATGTTGCTTATTTCTTTTACATTTATTAATAATGACCATGGTTTACAATTTTCATTCAGATGTTGATACAATTCTGACGGATTTTTGGATTCAAGAATAATGGCAGCATCGACAGGAACATATTTATATATATCAGAAACAATGATTTCTTTTTTGTTCATATAGTTTTTATAGTAATAGTAGGCTCCTCCCCCTGCAAGTAAGAGGAATATAACGATTGCCATACTAATGCGAAGCCACTTTGCCATTGTGCAAAATTATATTTTCTCAGTGGTTGGTTTACATATTTTTTTTCTTTATATGAACTATAACATGTTAATATCCTATTATTGCATGGTTATATATTACGCCATACAAGGTTGCTGTACGGATGTTTCTTTATATCTGACGAGATGAATTAATAGAATTAGAAAAAAATTAACCAGATTTTTAAATCTGAACTTTTCGCGTTAGCAACACATTTCAATATTACAATGTATCTTTGCAAAAAAAGTTTTATGATGAAAAATAAGATGCTTTTAGGGTTGTGTATTATTTTTTCAACTACCATACTGGCACAAATACCACAGGGATATTATGATGGGACGCAAGGTTTAACGGGCGACAGTTTACGATATAAACTCCACGATATTATTTCCAACGGATATGTTCAGGGTACCTATGCTGATTTATGGACAAGTTTTCAATCAACAGATAAACGCCCTGACGGTAAAGTGTGGGATATGTATTCCGATATTCCAAATGGAACACCACCCTATCTGTTTACTTTTGTTACAAATCAGTGTGGCGGATACAGCGCCGAAGGCGATTGTTATAATCGCGAACACACCGTTCCCGAAAGTTGGTTTAATGGAGCATATCCCATGTATAGCGATTTATTTCATTTAGTGCCCACCGATGGATATGTCAATAATCGCCGTAGCAATTATCCTTATGGAGATGTATCTAGTGCTTCATGGACCTCACTTAACGGATGCAAACTGGGAACGTGCTCCGACAGCGGATACACAGGAACTGTTTTTGAGCCCATTGATTCATTTAAAGGCGATTTCGCCCGTATCTATTTTTATATGGCTACACGCTATAAGGACGAAATACCTTCATGGAATTCAAGCGGTGTTTTTTCGAGCAATAACTTGTCTGCATGGTCAAAAAAAATGTTTCTTCAATGGAATAGCCTTGACCCTGTGAGCATGAAAGAGATTCATCGTAATGATTCAACTTATAAAATACAGCACAACCGTAATCCCTATGTGGACCATCCCGAATGGATAAACGCCGTATGGAATTCCGGTCAGCAAATTTATTCCGCCACATTACCCGAAATTTCTTTCTTCCCAAATCCTGCCAGCAATTATCTTCATATTGCCGTATCAGCATTCAACGACATCATAAAGATTAATCTATATGATGAATTTGGAAGATGTGTCTGGACCAGCAAAAAAGAACAACCCAATGACATCATACCGGTTTTTTACCTTAAAAATGGTATTTATTATTTAAGTGTAACAGGTTATCAAATCACATTAACCCAAAAAATTATAGTCTTGCACAATTGATTTTGAAGTAGTATCCTTTTTTAAATATTTTTATGTCAGGTGAAGTTCATCCCAAAATGCTACGGCTTTACGTAAATGCGGAATTACAATAGTTCCTCCTACTAAATTGCCAATAGACAACACTTCAAAAAATTCTGCTTCCGTAATGCCCAATTGAACACATTTTTCGATATGATATTTCACACAATCATCACAGCGAAGCACGAGTGAACTTACCAAACCCAGCATTTCCTTTGTTTTGGGAGCAAGTGCACCCTGTTCATAAGCCAGTGTATCCACAGAAAAAATGCGTTTAATTACTTTATTATTACCATCCAGAATGCGTTTGTTCATGCGTTGGCGATAATCGTCAAATTCTTTTACCTTGCTCATATTACAATTTTTTTATCAATGACCCCATTAATGTTGCAGGTGTAGAACGTTCTGCCTTTACCAGAACTCTATCACCAGCCTTCAATTTTTCGGGAGAGGGAAAAACAAATACTTTATTTTGTGAATTTCTGCCCATATATTCAGATGCAGATTTTTTTGACATTCCTTCTATCAGTATTTCGTATATTTTACCCACATCCTTTTCTTTGGAACGTGCACTTAACGTATTTTGCAGCGATATAACTTCATTCAGTCGTGCTATCTTAACTTTTTCAGGGACATTGTCTTTCAAATTTCGTGCTGCATACGTTCCACTGCGTTCATTATATTTAAACATAAACGAAAAATCATAACCAACTTCCTCCATCAGCGAAAGTGTTTCGTGATGATTCTCTTCGGTTTCGTTACAAAAGCCTACCATAATATCGGTTGAAATTGCCACATCGGGTATAGCCTTTTGTATGGTTTTTATTCGTTCCAGATAATATTCACGAGTATAGCCTCTGTTCATTAACTGAAGCATGGCATTACTTCCCGACTGTACAGGCAAATGTATATGTCTGCCTATATTTTCAAATTGAAGAATAGTATGTAAAACGTCATCGCTAAGGTCTTTGGGATGATTGGTACTGAAACGTATTCGCATGGATGGAAATGTTTTTGCTACCACTGATAATAATTGCGAAAAATTAATATTTTCAAAGCGATACGAATCAACATTTTGTCCGATAAGAGTTATTTCTTTATATCCCTTGTGCTGTACTTCTGTGATTTCTTTTAGAATGCTTTCTGGATTACGACTGCGTTCTATACCACGTACATAAGGCACAATGCAATAAGAGCACCTGTTTTCGCAACCACGCATAATAGAAACAAACGCCGATACGCCTTTATTATCAAACCTTACAGGAATTATGTCTTCATAAGTCTCATCTGCCGATAAAAAAACTTGTATCTGTTTATTTCCTCGCTGCGATTGTTCTATCAATTGTGGCAATAATCTATAAGCATCGGGTCCCACTATCAAATCTACCGTTTTTTCCTGAACAGCAAGTTCTCCCTTCAATCGCTCTGCCATACATCCAAGTACTCCTATCAATAAATTTTTGTTCTTTCTTTTTAGTTGAGCAAAAACATGGAGACGACCACGTACACGTATTTCTGCATTTTCACGAATGCTGCATGTATTGACAAGAATAATATCTGCATCATCTATAGCGTTGGTTCTAATATACCCCACGTCGTTTAAAATAGCAGAAACAACTTCGCTGTCCGACACGTTCATCTGACAACCATACGTTTCAATGTAATAATTCACTCATCTATTTATTTATCGCTTCAAAAGTAATGCTTATTTTTTTTTTGATAATAATTTTCACTTTGCTTTCGCAGGATATTATTTTTTTTGAACCAAAACATATACCTTTGATAAAATGAAATCGTATCGAATAGTTCAGAAAGAGGGCATCACATGGATAACGTTTCCGTTATTATCTTCTATGTCGGAAATAGTTCATTTTACAACAACACGCATAGGAGGTATTAGTTTGCCCCCACAGGATTCATTAAACATGGGTTTTGTAAAAACAGATACACCCGATGCTGTTATTGAAAATAGAAAGAGACTGGCACAGGCACTCGAAATTCCGTTTGAACGTATGTTGTTTTCGCGACAAACGCACAGCAACCATGTTCATCACGTTGAATGTGGCGATATAGGGAAAGGTTTGCTTCAAAAAAACACAGCCATTCAGGACAACGATGCCTTTATTGTTGCTGAACCACAATTAGTACCCGTAGTGCTAACGGCTGACTGTGTTCCGATTATACTGTATGATATTCGGCAAAAAATAGCAGCCGTAATTCATGCTGGCTGGCGTGGTACAGTTCATAAAATTACTTCAACGGTAATAACAGAAATGGTAAGGATGGGTTGTTCACCGCAATATATATACGCAGCCATAGGTCCTTCGGCTGGACCATGTTGCTATGAGGTAGGCAAAGATGTTTTTGATGCCTTTTTATATTCGTTTGGAAATATAGCCACTTCCTTTTTTTCGCCGCATACGCCTCCATATACGTTGAATTTGTGGAAAGCCAACGAATATTTATTAATCTGTCATGGCATTCTTCCCGAACATATCGAAACAGCCGAATTATGCACTATTTGCAATCCCCATTTGTTTTTCTCTTCACGATATAATAAAGGAACCACCGGACGAATGGCATCAGGCATTATGATAAAGTAACAGAAGTGATAGGTTATACCAAACCGCTCGCAAAAAAATGAAAATGTGCATCCTCGTTGCAAACGAGGACGAGGTAGGAGTAAAAAGGTGAAAGGTAAAAGGTGAAAGGTAAAAGGTGAAAGGTGAAAGGTGAAAGGTAAAAGGTAAAAGGTGAAAGGTAAAAGGTGAAAGGTAAAAGGTGAAAGGTGAAAGGTAAAAAGGTGAAAGTGAAAAATGACTTTACGAACTTTTAACTTTATAAATTTTCAACTTATACTAAACCGCTAACAAAAGAATAAAAAAGTGCATCCTCGTTGCAAACGAGGACGAGGTAGGAGGTAGTGGAAAATTGTTTTACTTCACTTTGATATATTCCATATTTTACACATGCAAAAATTATATCTTTGTGCACGTCCAGTCCGCAAACTCGTTTTAATTTATTCATAAAAAATTTTTTCCCCGCTAAGATAATATTTTTCTAGTACATGTGGCTATTGAGGAGCGGATTGGATTTTTATCCCGTTTATGTATAATTCAAAAATTTTATGTACGTTTGTTGCTAAGTAGTAACTTAAATTTTTATATTTGCTGGCGGGTTTCCAGAAATTGTTTCGGTACAATCAAAACCGGCCTTTTTGTAACTTACAACCTGTAAGTGAAAGAGCGGAGCTGTATAAAAAGTATTACGAAGCAAAGGAAGTTAAAAGTAGAAAGTTTAAAGTATGTTTTATAAAAACCCGGGGTTACAAAAAACAGAAATTACACCAATTAAGAAATTGCGTATATACATCATTTTTGAAAGATAAATGTAATTCCATTCAATTTTTACTGCGTTTACACATCGTTTTTGGGAGATAAACATAACTCGAGATTATGAAAGCATCAAAAATATTTCACAAAGGTCAGTATCGTATTAAGGTTGACTTTCCTTATAATATTGAATTAGCCAACTTAATAAAACAAATAGAAGGTGCCAAATGGAGCAAATCATATAGTGCATGGCATATACCTTACACAAAAAAAGCTTTTGAAAAATTAAAGGAATTATTTCCGGATATTGAGTATTCACAAAAAAAATCAAAAATTGAAAATACAGATAATTATCCATTAAAAAAAGGGATTGCAGAAGGTTCTGGTATCAATTATATTTCAAACGATAAAGTCATTTCGGTTGAGGTTCTTAATAAAAAAATAATTTTAAGAATGCCTAAAAACGATGATGATATTCGATTTGTATTGTCATTGAGGTATAGCAGGTGGAATAAAAAAGAATTTTTTTGGGAAATTCCTAATTACCCACAATACTTAGATTTGATTAAAAAACATTTTAAGGAAAGATTAAATACGATTATTATAAATAAAGAAAATGAATCATCATCAAAAAAGAATCAAATTAAAATTAATAAAAATGAACTAATCATTGTAAAAAACAATAATGGAAGGCTAAAATTGATTTTTAGTTACAACAAAGAACTTTCCGTTTTTATTAAAAAATTTCCATATTATCATTGGGACGCAGCGAATAATTGGTGGACAATTCCCTATTCAACATTCTTTTTACAACAAATTAAAGAAAAAGCTTCGGAACTTAAATTTACGGTTATATATGAAGAAGAAGATAAAAATGAAATAAAAGCAACAAAAAGAAATCCTATAAACGTTGTAAATTATCGTATTTGTCCCGAAGAATTTGTTTTAAAGTTAAAAGAACTTCGTTATAGTGAAAACACCATAAAGACATATAAAAATCTTTTCGAAGAATTTATAAATTTTTATCATAAATCAGAAATAGACAAAATTGATGAAAAAATGATTGTGGCTTATGTACGATATTTAGTCATAGAACGAAAAGTTTCGTCATCATATCAAAATCAGGCAATTAATGCCATAAAATTTTATTACGAAAGAGTATTGGGAGGGCATCGTAAAATATACCAGATAGAGAGACCAAGAAAGGAAAAAACTTTGCCCGAAGTATTGAGCGAACAAGAAGTGCTCTTATTATTTAATCAAGTTGAAAATATAAAACATAAAGTTATTTTAATGCTTTTGTATTCGTCTGGTTTAAGACTAAGCGAACTATTAAATCTGAAAATAAAAGATATTGATAGTAAACGTATGCAAGTGAGAATAGAGCAATCAAAAGGAAAAAAAGACAGGTATACTCTCTTATCAAAAAAAATACTTCCCATTTTGCGACAATATTATAAAGAATACCAACCCAAGGAATGGCTATTTGAAGGCATTAAAGGCAATCAATATTCGGCAGAAAGCGTTCAGTCTATTGTACGCGAAGCATGTAAAAAAGCAGGTATAAAGAAAAAGGTTTCTTCTCATACGCTTCGACACAGCTTTGCAACGCACTTACTCGAAAATGGAACTGATTTGCGTTATATACAAAGTTTATTAGGTCACTCGAGCAGTAAAACAACAGAAGTATATACTCATATTACAACTAAAGGTTTTGACCAAATAAAGAATCCGTTGGACAATTTAGATTTTTAACAAAATAGTTTTGGTATTAATTATTTTTTATATACTTTTGTGAGCATAAATTTATATACGGAGTTAATAAATGAACTATTTAAACACATATTCAATATTGCCCACATTATCAGCATTTTATCAAAACATCTCCACTATGGATAATGAAGATATAAACGTAATTGTAAGTTTACACAGATGTTAGCAAATATTAATAAACAAATACATCAAAAATGAAAAAATCAAGTCTTGTTA
>CAYSIN010000086.1:0-11594 GCA_964431135.1 uncultured Bacteroidales bacterium | reverse complement strand
AACATATAATGAAATCAAGGTGTTCGGCACGAGAGCAAGCACGCAAGCCGTTAGCAAACATTAAATAAATGACCATATGAATGAGAATCCATTAAAAGTTTTAGAAGTTACAGCATCAGACGGAAAACTTGAAATCTTCAGGCAGTTTCTTGTAACTGATAAAGAAAACAAACCAGAATACTTATATATTTTAAAAGAAACTGGTAACGTAATTGACATAGAATCAACATTTTTTAGAAGGTTTTGGAAGAATGTTTTGAAAAAATACCCGGAAATATATGGCTGGGATTTGCAGTTTGTTCATGATGATTTGAAAATCGAAATAATCAAGAATATTAGAGCTAAAATAGGAATACGAAATAATTGGATTTCGGATACATGGAGAGAAAAATTAGGAAATGACAACGATATTATCGACACTATCGATTATTTTGACTATGAATTCTTTCTAGAGCAAATGATAAAATTTAAAAATCGCATAGAAATTGAAAGTTGGAATTACATTACTCTAAATCACTCAAAAATTGGAAGCCTAAAGGATTTTAATAAGCATTTATTGGATAAACAATATTCTCCTTTAAATATCCCTGGTATATACTCATATTTCCTTGAAAATGAATGTATTTATATCGGAAAAGCAAAAAATATTCAAAAAAGGTTGGAATCACATTTTCTATCTGCCAATAATATAGGAAATCACAGCAGAGGAGAGAAACAAAGAAAATTATTTGGAAAATATTTGACAGAAGAATTAACGGTGTTTTACACTAAGATGGACGACACCTTTAGTTCACAGATTGGTGAAGAATTAAGAAATACATTAGAACGACTTTTACATTTAAAGTATAAACCCGAGTTTTTAGAAATGAATATAGAGAAATGAAACGTTTGCTAACACGCATTTGCTGTCAGTGGCGGGCTTGTGGCTCGTTGGACAAGAAAGAAGTAAGGCAAACTTACGTGCTTTCTAGAAAGTTTATCGGTTAAAAATCGCCACCGAACAGCAAGTGCGAGAACGTTGGCAGCAAGCGTAAAACGACACGACACAGCAGACTATTGACACGAAAAAGAGTAACAAATTTTGACAGGTGAACAACGACATACAGACCATATTGAAAACGGACAACGAGTAAGCCGACACTCATTGCCTACCCTTCTGTGTTTTAATTTTTTTCCCCACCGCACAAAAAATTTTGAAATTCTATGCCAGCCCACAAACGGCACATTTGGCTTTGCCCTGCCCACAAGCCGACCCTTCAGCAAAGCCAAAAGAGCCGTTTCTTGCCAACGCACTGATAAAAAACCGTATTTTGGACAATTAAATTATTTAGAGATATAAATGACGTTTAATGAAGATTCAAGAGTAAAAATTCCTGCAATCGTGCATCTGACACGGTTGGGTTTTACTTATGTGCCTAAGTCTGGCATCGCTAATCTTCATGCTGACACCAATATTTTCAAAGACCTATTCAAACAAGGACTTTCAAAGATTAACGGAACAGATTATTCAGACAGTGAAATTGATACATTCATTTCTGAACTTAACATCCAACTGGACAATTCAGACCTTGGGAAAGCATTTTACAAAAGCTTACAAGGCGACTTTGCTTGCAAACTCATTGACTTAGAGAATTTCAACAACAACCTGTTTCATGTTGTAACCGAACTGACTTATAAAAATGACGAAGAAGAATTCCGACCAGACATCATTTTGCTGATTAACGGAATGCCTTTGGCTTTTATTGAAGTAAAGAAGCCAAACAACCGTGAAGGAATTTTAGCAGAACGCAACCGCATCAACACAAGGTTTAAAAATCCAAAATTCAAAAAGTTTATGAATATTACTCAGTTGTTGGTATTCTCCAACAATCAGGAGTATGACGAAGAAAACATTACACCAATTCAGGGAGCATTTTACGCAACACCCGACCCTGACCAAGTAAACTTTAACTGTTTCAGAGAAGAAGACAATTCAATTATTCACAGCGTTCCGCAAGAGGACAGCGAAACAGAAAAACAAATTCTTCTTGACAACAACATTGTTTCCATACTTGGAACAACTGAATATGAAACTGCAAAAGAACTCAACTCTCCTACTAATCGGGTTTTGACTTCTCTATTTAGCAGACAACGATTTAAAACTTTGCTTCGCTATGGCTTTGCGTATGTGAACACCGTTACCAACGGAATAAGCAAGATTGAGAAACACATCATGCGTTATCCGCAGTTGTTTGCCACTTTAGCCATTGAGAAAAAGCTAAGCGAAGGAATCAAAAAAGGAATCATTTGGCATACGCAAGGAAGCGGTAAAACCGCTTTGGCGTATTACAATGTAAACTACCTAAAAGACTATTATCAGAAACAAAACATAATTGCCAAGTTCTATTTTGTTGTTGACCGATTGGATTTAGCTACACAAGCCAAGAACGAATTTGAGGCAAGAGGATTAAAAGTTGAAATGGTCAGCTCCAAAGAAGATTTTATAAAAAATATAAGAACAGCAGGAGCCACAGCAGGAAACACTGGAGCACAAACAATCACGGTAGTAAATATTCAAAAGTTTTCGGCTGAATCCATTTCACAATCTGCCGATTATGATTTGAACATTCAACGTGTTTACTTTTTAGATGAAGTTCACCGCAGTTACAATCCCAAAGGTTCTTTCCTTTCAAACCTGATTGCTTCTGACAGACAAGCGATTTTAATTGGCTTGACGGGAACTCCACTAATTTCCAAAGACTATAAAAGCAAAGACATATTTGGCGACTACTTTCACAAATACTATTACAACAAATCCATTGCAGACGGTTATACACTTAAATTGTTGAGAGAAGCCATTGAAACCAAATTCAGGGCTGAAATCAATCAGGTGTATGATGAAATTGTAAAGCAAGGTGAATTTACAAAGAGCCAAATATTTGCACATCAGAAATTTGTTGAGCCATTAGTAGAATACATCATTTCCGATTTCAAGAAAAGTCGTGTGCTTCACAACGACCATAGCATTGGTGGAATGATAGTTTGCGACACTTCCGACCAGGCGAAAATGATTTTTGCTGAAATTCAGAAATACAACGAACGACTTGAAGCACAACAAAACATCAACAAAGAGCCCGAAGCCGAATATAATATTGCAGCAGAACCAAACGTAAAATACTTAAAACCCGAACTTGCTCCTATTACAGCCGCTTTGATTCTGCATGATGTGGACACAAAGGAAATTCGCAAGGAACATCAAACCGATTTTAAACAAGGCAATATTGACTTGTTGGTGGTTTACAATATGCTGCTAACTGGTTTTGATGCCAAGAGACTGAAAAAACTTTACCTGACCCGTGTAGTAAAAGAACACAACCTTTTACAAACACTTACAAGGGTGAACCGACCTTATAAGACTTTCAAATACGGATATGTGGTTGATTTTGCCGACATCCGAAAAGAATTTGACAAAACCAATCAGGAATATTTCAGAGAATTGCAGGAAGAACTAGGCGATGAAGCAAAGAATTACTCTAATCTTTTCAAATCTGCAGAAGAAATAGACAAGGAAATTCAGGAAATCAAAGAAAAACTATTCCTGTATGACTTTTCAAATCTTGAAGAATTTCAGAAGATAGTTAGTCAGATAACCGACAAAAAAGAAATTACTGAACTCCGTAAATGTTTGGAGAACCTGAAAAATCTATACAACATCATCAAAATAATGGGCTACACCGAGCTGTTGGACAAATTCTCGTTTGACAGGGTGAACAAGCTATATAATGAAGTAGCAAACCGACTCGACATCATTAACCTGAAAGAAAACTTAGAAAACACTTCGGACAATACCAATCTGTTGAACATTGCTTTGGAGAAAATGCAATTTACTTTCAGAAAAATAGCCACTCATGAATTGCAGATTGCCGATAAATTTAGAAGTGAACTGGAACGAGCAAGAAAAGAGCTTGAAGGAAACTTTGATAAAAAAGACCCACGCTTTATAACCTTGTTTGAAGAGCTAAAACGTTTATTCAAGAAAAAGAATATAGAAGAACTTACTTCTGAAGAAATGAACGAAGCCATCAAAGAATTAGAAAGCATTTATAAACAAGCACATGAGCTTAACCTAAAAGACCAACTTCTCGCAAGAAAATATGAAAACGATGTTAAATTCGCTCGAATTCACAAACGCATAAAGGAAAACAACATGAATGTTTTAAATAGCGATTTGCTATTGCACGAAACCCTGCTATACATCAAACATGAAACCGACAAAACGGTAGTGAACAATCAGGCAATACTGAACAATCAGGACTATTTTGCCGAAGCTACCAAACGAACTATTCTGGAAACACTCGAAAACAAAGGAATCCGTGACCTGAATGTGGTTCGATTTATCAATAATACATTAGTAAACGAATATTTCTACCAAAGAGCAATATAAATGACAAAACATCTTGAATATACGAAGAAAACCAAAGAACTGATAGACGGGCTCAAAACCGTGTGCAGCAATTATGGTTTAGCAAATTCGGGCAATGAATACAAAATCATTACCGAAGTTTTCTTGTATAAATTTTTGAATGACAAATTCCTGCACGAAGCACGGAAAGCCAATAAAGATTTAAAGAACAGCGCCAACATAGAAGCCGACATTCAGAAAATGACTGACAGCGATTATGAATGGATGCTGGAGAAAATCGGGGAAAGAAGCGCCAAACTGCAAAAACATCACTTTATCAGTTATTTATTTAACAAACAAAACGAACCCAACTTTCATGAATTGTTCGACAAAACCCTTTTAGAAATAGCCGACCTGAACATAAAACTCTTTTCCGTTGCTACTATTGATAAAGAAAGAGTTCGCTTATTCGAAAAAATTTCCCCCTACATTATCGAAAGCAATCAGAAAACGCCTTTCTGCAAAGCCATTATTAACAAACTGGTAGCGTTTAGTTTTGAGCCGATTTTTGAAGAAAAGTATGATTTCTTTTCCACCATTTTTGAATACCTGATTAAGGATTACAACAAAGACAGCGGACAATATGCCGAGTATTACACACCACCTGCCGTAGCAAAAATTATGGCAAAAATTCTGGTGCCCGAACCTGTTAAAAATGTAACGGTTTACGACCCCGCAGCAGGTTCAGGTAGTTTGTTGCTCGCATTGGCTCATCAGATAGGCGAAGATAAATGCACCATTTATTCGCAGGACATTTCGCAAAAATCATCCGAGTTTCTTCGCCTGAATTTAATATTGAATAATCTGGTGCATTCGCTGCCCAATGTAATTAAAGGCAACACGCTTACCAATCCATACCATGTAAACGATGCGAAAAATGATTTGAAAAAGTTTGATTATATCGTAAGCAATCCCCCTTTTAAAATGGATTTCAGCGATGACCGCGAAACCTTAGCCAGCGACCAACACAAAAAACGCTTTTTTGCAGGTGTGCCAAGTGTTCCGAAAAAGAAAAAAGAATCTATGGCCATTTACCAGTTGTTTATCCAGCATATCTTGTATTCGCTAAACGAAAAGGGAAAAGCCGCTGTTGTTGTGCCAACCGGGTTTTGCACCGAAAAAGCCGCTATTGCTTTAGCTATCAGGGAAAAAATAGTGGAAAGCAACTGGCTCCATGCCGTAGTGCAAATGCCACCCAACATTTTTGCCACTACAGGAACAAACGTTTCTGTAATTTTTATATATAAAAACAAAAAAACCGATACAGCCATTCTGGTTGATGCCAGTAAATTAGGAACAAAAGTAAAAGAAGGCAAAAATCAGAAAACCTTATTAAGTAAAGAAGATGAACAGTTAATTATTGATACCATCAATCAAAATAAAATTATTGATGATTTTTCAGTTATCGTCAATAACCGAAGCATTAAAGAAAAAAATTATTCCTTTGGTGCAGGGCAATACTTTGAAACAAAAATTGAATATAGCGAATTAAGTCCTGAAGAGTTTAATAAAAAAATTGAAAAATCTATTGAAACTTTAAGAGATTTGTTTCAAAAAGGCAGAGAATTAGATACAACAATTGTTTCTAATTTAAGAAAAATGATTTATGAAAATTAGAGATATTGCAATACCAAATTCAAATAATTCACCAGATTCTCGATGGGAATACATTAATTATGTTGATACAGGTAACTGCACAAAAAATGAAATCTTTGAAATTCAGAAAATAAAACGTGGTTTTTATCCATCAAGAGCAAAACGAGTAGTAAAAAAGAATGATATAATCATATCTACAGTTAGACCGAACCAATGTCATTACGCTATCATTAAAGAACCCGTAGAAAATATGGTAGTATCAACGGGATTTACTGTTTTGACTCCTAAAGAAAATGTTATACCAGAATATCTTTATTTTTTCTTGTCACAGGAAAAAATAACTAAAAGGTTAAGTGTTCTTGCTGAAGGTGCTACTACTTCTTATCCTTCAATAACTCCTGATGATATATTAGAACTTAAAATTGATTTACCTCACATTGATTACCAAAAAAAAATTGTTGAATCTCTTTGGCCAATAGAAGAGAAGATAGCCCTAAACAAAAAAATCAACACCGAGCTTGAAAACCTTGCCAAAACCATTTATAATTATTGGTTTGTGCAGTTTGATTTTCCTAACGAAGAAGGCAAGCCCTACAAAACCAGTGGCGGTGAAATGGAATGGAACGATGAATTGAAAAAAGAGATTCCGAAGGGGTGGAAAGCAGTTCTACTCAAAGACAAATTGGAGTTTGATAGAGGAGTAGAGCCAGGTTCTAATAAATACTTTGAAACCCCTAATGAAGAAGTTTTAATTCCTTTTTATAAAGTTGGTAGTATGGATGGAAATGCAGATGTATGGATTGAGAAAGAAGTTGCAAATGGTGCAATTTGTAAAGAGGATGATATTTTGCTATCACTTGATGGTTCTGTTGGGAGAATAGCAATAGGATTAAATGGTGCTTACTCTTCTGGAATTAGAAAAGTTTATCAAAAAGAGGGTTACTTTCCAAAGTCATACATTTATTTTCTTCTTCATTCACAAGAAATTCAGCAAACAATAAAGAAAAATGCTACTGGTTCAAACATTTTACATGCAGCAAAGGCACTTGATTATATGATAGCACCCTATAACGAAAATATTGTAAGAAAATATAATGGAGTTAGCAAACCAATTTTTGAAAAAATCCTTCTCATTAAAAGAGAAAACCAAGAACTTATAAAACTCCGTGACTTTCTATTGCCTTTGCTAATGAACGGGCAGGTAAAAGTAAAAAGCGAAGCAATAGAACAATTATCAATGGCTGCCGAGCAGCAGGTAAAATATGGGAAATGATTAAGAAACTATCCATAAAGAACTTTAGAGGGATTGAAGAAGTCAAAGACTTAGAAGTTGACCGCTTCAATATTTTTATTGGCGACAATGGAACTTCAAAAACATCCATTCTTGAAGCCATTCACTTTTGCTTTTCTCCAAATTTCTTGTCGGGAAGAATAAAACATACCGATTTCCCAAACGGAAATGATAACCCGATAAAAGTTTTAGTAGAATTAGAAAATAGTATAAAAGTGAATCTTCCTGACGGTTACACCGAGCAAACTGTAACCTGTAACAAAGTATTTTTAGGAATTAAAAAAAGAGATAAAAAGACAGCAGGGAAAATATTTTCCGACCTTGTTACATTAGACCATATTGTCGTTCCTGATATCCCAAGAGGCGAAAAAGGTTACGCTGTAAAAAGAAAGAACGGTAGTGATTTTACTTTTACAGAACGTTCATTGTCACTATCACAAATATCAACCAATGAATTGCCAAGAAGCTTTTTCTTTGGTAAAGAAAGGGACAGGCAACTTCAAAAAGGTTACAATAGTTCCTTTTCAACAATCATTGACGATTTAAATTGGCGATTTTCGAGAAGTGTTAGAAAAGAAACAGAAGAAACCGGAAAACTTGCCGAAATACTCAGCAAGATTCCATCCTTAACCAGTGAAATAGCTGATAAAATAGAGTTCAATAAATATGAAATTTTCAAGGAGTTCAACAATCGAACAAAAGCATTCGGAATTGAGGAAATCTATCTTACGATTTTAGATTCAATAGCTCCGTATGAATCAGCTTTTCTATCATCGAAGAAAGATGTTTTAGACCTGCCAATAAAATATCTCGGTTCAGGAATAGAAATGATTATTTCGCTTCTGTTTTTGGAAACACTGGCATCTATGTCAAAAGAAAAGCTGTTAATTCTTATTGATGAACCTGAACTGCATTTACATCCACGTTTGCAGGAGCAATTAGCTGATTATCTCTGGAAAATTTCATTTGGAAATGACGGGCATCAAATTTTCGTAACAACTCATTCGCCTGTATTTTTTAAAAACTGTGTTGGTAAAAGTGGTGTAAAAACTTTTGTAACGAACAGAGAAGTAAAGACAAATAAGATTTTAGTCAATGAAATGTCTTTTGCAAATGGTTTGTTTCCTTGGAGTCCTTCTTGGGGAGAAATAAACTATTTCGCCTACAACTACCCGACAATTGAGTTTCATGATGAACTGTATGGATTCATTCAAGAAAAAAAACAATGCTTTTCTGAACAAGCAATGGACAATTTTTTAACTAATGAAGGAATTAAAAAATCAAAGAAATGGACACGAGAGGAGAAAGGAGTATCTAAAAATTCGTATGATGTGACGCTTCCTGTTTTCATCAGAAACAAAATTCACCATCCTGAGAACAAGACCATGCAAACAATACCTTACACAAACGATGAATTAAAAAAATCAATTGAAATACTAGTTGATATTGTAAAGAAACTTAAATAAATAGAGTTTAACTATTTTTGTAACATGACAAATGAAGTAAATGTAAACAACAACATGCTCACCTGGGCAATTGCCCGGGCTGGATATGATGTGCATACGTTTGCTACTGAAAAAAATTTTCCGAGAATATTCGATTGGCTTGAAGGGAAGAAAAAACCTACCGTAAAGCAACTGGAGGCGTTTTCTAAAAAAGTATATCTGCCTTTTGGGTATCTTTTTTTACCGCAACCACCACAGGAAAAAGTTCCTATTCCGTTTTTCCGCACAAACGGAAATCAGGCAGACAAAATCAGCATCCATGTGTATGATACCATTCTGTTGCTTCAACAGAGACAAGATTGGTTGAAAAACTATTTAAAAGACAATGATTTTCAGCCTTTGCCATACGTTGGTAAATTCAGCAATAGCAATGATATAAAAGCCATTGTAGCCGATATTCGCCAAACACTTCAATTACCTGAGAATTGGGCGAGAGATTTCAAAAAGATGGACGATACAATTAACCATCTGGTGGGAATAATAGAAGACAAAGGAATAATAGTAACATTTAATGGCGTTGTAGAAAATTCTAATAAAAGAAAAATTCCCATTGACGAGTGCAGAGGTTTTGTTTTAGTGGACGAGTACGCTCCGTTTATGTTCGTGAACAATTCCGATTTTAAATCTGCACAGATGTTTACCATTGTGCATGAGTTGGCTCATATATGGACAGGTCATAGTGCAGGATTTGATTTCAGAAAACTGCAACCTGCCAATGACCCAATAGAAATTCTATGCGACAAGGTAGCTGCAGAATTTTTGGTACCTGAACAGGAATTTAATGAAGTATGGAATCACAGACCTGATAATTTCGCTTATGCTTCCCGATATTTTAAAGTAAGTGAAATTGTTATTGCCCGCAGAGCATTGGATACAGGAAAAATCACAAGACCACAGTTTTTTGATTTTTATGAGGAGTATTCTAATCGTGAATTTGCAAAAAAAGAAAGTCAAGGCTCTGGAGGTGATTTTTACGCAACAACGAAAAAGCGAATCAGTATCACATTTGCCAGTCATGTACACCAAGCAGTAAAATCCGGTCAATTATTATATCGAGATGCCTATAAACTCACAGGCTTAAAAGGCGATACATTTGAAAATTTCTTCTCTAAACACTTGTAGCCCTAATGCCAGTATATGTCTTAGATAGCAACTTTTTTATTCAGGCTCATCGTTTTCATTATCCGATAGACGTTGCCGCGGGATTTTGGAATAAGGTTCGGCAACTGGCAGAAGAAGGCAGAGTCATTAGCATTGACAAGGTTAAAAAAGAGCTATACGACAAAAACGATGCATTGGAAGATTGGTGCAGAAACAACTTACCTGAGGACTTTTTCAAAGACACATCCGTTGTAATGGCAGCATATGGACAAGTCACAGCTTGGGCAATGTCTAGAAGTGGACATTATTTACCCAATGCTTTAAATGAGTTTTTAGATGCTGACGAAGCAGATGCATTTTTGGTAGCGTATTGCCTTACAGAACCGGCTAACAGAATTATAGTAACGCAAGAAGTTAGTGAGCCAAACCGGCAGAATAAGGTTAAAATTCCTGATGCTTGTATTGCATTAAATGTTTCGTATGTGAATACAATTGAAATGTTCAGACAATTAGGAGAAACGTTTTAGCCCATGCAGCAGTCACACACATACCGCATTCGCACAAACCAACGCACAGACCAAAAATGCGGTAAGAGTGTGCCTGCCCCAACCCGAGAAGAATTTCAAAATTTTTTCTCCCGTGCTTTTAGAAAAAAATTAAAACACGCCATCGCACAACCCGACACAGACAGACAAAAAAGTGAATGGACAACGACTCGTAAAGCCCAAGCTGACAGCGACTTTCAGACACGGTGGACAAGAACGCCAGCTGCCAACAGCGTGTTGCCTCAATTGGCGGTGACGTGCAAAATTGAAGCTGAGTGCTACTATCAAACTTTTGTGCAGGTTGACAGTCTAGTGCTCCGAAATCGCCAACTGCGGCAACACGCGAACCGTTAGCGGCAAGTGTGCGGCCGACTGACAACCAACACGATGACTTAATTATTTACTGATAAATAAAAATTTTAAGATATGGCAACAATTTTAAAAGCAGACAAAAGAGAATTTCAAGAAAGTCCTAATAAGATTGATAATTACAGAGTATTTACTGATGTATCAATAATGAAAAAGGGACTGAATCCTGAAAACCTAAACTTCGATTTAAGACAATTAAATCCGGACCAATATTCTGCTCCTTACCACTTCCACAGATATGCAGAGGAACTTTTTATGATTATTTCTGGCTCTGCAACTTTACGAACTCCAAATGGATTAGAAATTGTAAATAGTGGAGATTTGATTTTTTTTGAAAAAGGAAAAACAGGCGCACACCAACTGTATAACCATACCACTGATACTTGTATTTACTTGGATATAAGGACATATATTGGTTATGATGTTGCCGAGTATCCTGATTCTAATAAAATATTTATAGCACCATCACGAGAGATTTTTAATAAAGACTTGCAAACAGACTATTTCGACGGAGAAAGGAATATTAAGGATAAATGGAAACAAATTGAGAATAAAAATGAATAACACCAGCCGCTAACATCGTGTATAAAGCATTGGGGTTTAAGTGGTTAAAACAATCGTTCTGCTCCGCATTGGCGTTTGTGTCGGCGGATAGGAACGAAGCCCGCTATCCCCAACGCTTCATACACGCAGCCGTTATGTGGCATATTAGAAAAAGACAACAGACAGACAAAATATCTTAATGA
>CAYSIN010000085.1:0-11659 GCA_964431135.1 uncultured Bacteroidales bacterium | reverse complement strand
GCACAAATTTACAAAAATATTGATTATCAATATATGGGTCAGGAGTTCTGAAATTAGTTAGTCGCTCCTTAAAAAAATCGTGTTTGGTCTCGTCAAACTCTAATAAGTGTTATTGACGAGACCACAGCCGAAAAGAACTCACTCTGTTCAAACAGATTTTCGGCTTCCACCTCTTCCTGCTTACTTGTTTTTATACGTAAAAATTTCTAATGAAACATCACTCTCCATATAATACCAAACTGCTGAAAAAATTTATTTTCCGCTTTATGGTTGTACCCTCAAAATGGATAAAACAAGGCAGGGGTTATGTATTGAAACTCTTCACCACAAAAAAATATCACCTGGTATTAGAGTAAAACTGATTAACCGATTGAAAAACAAGGGGGAAGTTATGCCCTTGAGTAAAACATAATCGGTTGATTATCTGTACTTTATATACAGAAGAAAAAATCGCTTGTGGTCATGAATCAGGTGGGATGAGAAGTAAGCATTGCTGCGGTTGCAGATTCACAATTTTTTGGGAAAGGAGACATAACTGTCGATAAAAACGAATAAAATTCCTCGAAATAAACCTAAAAATCGAAATTTTTTAAACCAATTTTTTCACTTGCGGATTTTAGATTATTCTTTAATAAGTTTTGAGCGTAAAGATATAAATTCATTTTTTATCATTAAAATATAAACACCTTTTTTTAAATCACTAATATCAATTTCTGTTGTTTCTTTGTTTAAATACTCTTCTTTAATCAATTGACATGCAATGTTATAAATAAATATTTTATCACAATTTAATTTTTCATTATTAATAATAATAATATCTTTTGCAGGATTAGGATAAAAATTAAAAGTTGAAGTAAGTTTATCAGAAGTATTTGAAATAACACCTGTAATATAAATAGGAGACGACCAAAGATAATCTCCATCTTCTTGTATTGCCCTAACAAACAAATAGTTATCCGAATAAGGAGTAATAGTAATAACCGTATCAATATTACCTATTATATTATTAAATGTTAGAATTGGACCACCAACACTAGAAACAATTTCGACACTGCTCCAATTTTCAATATCTTCATCAGATAAATAAATTTTAAACGAAGAATTAAATGCTCTTTGAACTTCACATCCCATATCAAAACCATTCATTTCAATCCAAACGGATGCATTTTTATCCATAGTAGCAAAAGTGCGATTGGTTAAAATAGCATCAAATAATTGTTCTCGTGTCAAAGAATCACACCATATTCCTGCTCTACCATCGTTTTTGGTACCCCAATCTGCTGAATGATTATCCTGATTCCATACAGGAGCAAGATGCCAACCGTTATTTAATGCTAATTCATACCAATCTGTTGCTTGCTGAATATTTTGAAATTCTATTAACGGAAATGTTGCATCAGTTGCGGCTCCTTTATATTCAAAATCATACCAATTATTAAAGTAATCTTCATCACCGGGATGATTAAATTCTGCGAATGCTGGTGGATTATCAATTAACCAATCTCTAAAACCTGACCAATCGGTATATAGCCAACCTATTTCGGTAATACGGTTAGTTGTATTATAAACATTACAATGTCCATAATATGGAGATCCCCATTCATATCCAGCAATAGCAACAAAAGAGCCATTTACTGTAAAATTATCTGCTGTATTAAGAACATCTGCCCATTCTGAAGAACTAATCTGTTCTAAATGGTCTGTTACTGCATGAAAATCTAGTCCTGCTATATCTCTTGCATAAGTAAAAGCAGATACTGGATCTGCTTCACCATCAGAATTTCCTGTATGACTATGCAAATTACCATAATAAACATTATATGGAACTTGCGAGAATAAAAAAACAGGATAAATAACAAGAACTATTACTATAAATTTTTTCATATTGAATTTATATTTTTAGTTTGAAAAATTATACAATTATAATATATTAAGTCTCCTCATAAAAAGTGTTTAAAAATTATTGACAAATTTTCAAAGGTAAAATTACAAAAAAAATAATTATCGGTGCAAATATAAAAAAATTTTTTATTACTCAGCAGCAAAGTTCTAAAAAATTATTAATGATGAGTTGTTAAAAATAATTTATTTTTTTTTGTATTTTTTGTTAATTGCCATATATTTTTGTGATTATGGAAATTAATACCCAACCGCTAACAAAAGAATGAAATGAATGTTGTCCCGTCAGCAATGACGAGATGCCGACAGACTAACCGTATTAAAACAAAAGCAAAGCGTATTGTTTTAATGAACTTATTAGTAAGTCGGTATAAGGGGGTCAGCGGGATGTCACACCCCATTCCCAAAATCACAAAGTACTATCTTTTTTGAACTTTTAACGAATTTTCATATATGAACGCAACTTGGTATTATCCAGAAATAGAACCCATTCCTCAATTTCAGCGTTGTTTATTATTCGTATTATTATTATCATTAAATTCGCTTTTTTTTAATCATCGTCATGAAGCGAGGTATATATTTTATAATATGCTCATTATTAATATGTTCGTGTAGTACAAAGCAAAGTCATTTGATAAAAGCGACCGGAAAAGTTGGTGAGGTGGTGGTAGTGATTGATAAAAATATATGGAATGGGAATATTGGCAATATGTTAAGGCAACAGTTGGCAAATAAATATCCGCTACTGCCTCAGGATGAAGCCACATTCAAATTATATCCCATTCCTAAATCTTCGTTTACAGATGATTTTAATACAAGAAGAAATATCCTTTGCATCAATATTAAACAGGAGCATAAAATTCCAACCTTCACCGTAAAAAGAAATGTATGGGCAACAGAGCAAATAGTTATAGAAATAACCGCTGCCAGCGAAAACGAAATGTTGAAATTTTTAAAGAGCAAGTCCAAAATTATTTATGACACCTTACTAAATGAAGAAAGGGAACGCTATAGGCAAGTATATTCTATGTTCAGAGAAAAAAGTCTGATAACGCCCATAAAAAAGTTCGACATAGATTTAATTATACCTAAAGGATATAAATTGATTCTTGACACTACCGATTTTGTTTGGATTACTTCCGAAACGCCTTATATTACATTGGGTCTTTTTGTTTATACTGTTCCCTGTATAGATACCACTGTGTTTGAAATAAAAAATATGCTTTTACTTCGTGATTCCGTTTTACGAAAATACATACCCGGCACGTTATCGGGCACCTATATGACCACGGAATATAATTATCCTTATACTGAAAAACGTTTTATTTTGAATCAACATATTGCTTATGAAATACGAGGGTTATGGAGTATGGAAAATGATTTTATGGGGGGACCTTTTGTCAGTTTATCAACCATTAACAAGGATAATAAGGTAGTAGTAATTGAAGGATATGTATATGCTCCCAAAGAAGACAAAAAGCCATATCTGTGGCAATTAGAATCGATTCTTTATTCACTTACTCACCGTTAAAATTATGTTTACTTTTTTATTAACTAAAATAAAAAATGTACGTAAAAAAAGCAAGAAAGAGTGAATGAGAAAAAGTATTTACATATTTTTGTTTTTATTTCCAGTTTTGTTAAAGGCACAGGATTGTAATATTACTTCCAAGGCAAACGATATGCTGCCCGATAAATTATGTGCTCCTGTGAGTGTAACATGGGAAGTTACCTATAGAGGCGTGAACGATGGCGGAACATCGGTGAATATTGTTTTTAATTGGGATGATGGAAATCCAGTTCAAGTAGTTGCTGCAACCAATACCAATCCAGCATTGAAGGAATGGAAAACAACGGTAGTGCATGTCTATCCACAAGGAGGACCCAAATGCAATTATAGTCCTGAAGCCACACTTGAAGTAAATGGTGTATTATGTACCAGTTCGGTACAGCAGCAAAATGTTACGGTTTGGGATATTGACTGTTTCAATGGGGGTCATCTCGATATTACTCCACAAGTATATCCTATATGTGTTGGCAATGACGGTACAGTTACGTTTCAGGATGTGAGTCTTTGGAATTGCGTACCACCTGTCGAAATAGATAATCCAAACAACCCCACTCGGTGGACACAATGGATTTATGGAACAAGTTATACCATTAATAATGTACTGGTCGGTGGAAGTGCACACACCTATCCTTATTATGGAACTGTTGTTCCTGCTTATGGACCTGTATATGGACCTCAGCCTCCCAACAATGTCAGTTTGCCAGTATATGTACCCAATACGGCATTGGTAGGGCAAATGTTTCAGGTAACGCTTCGCAATTGGAACTATTGTAATCCGTATGACGACCCGAACATACCGGGACCTCCCGCAGATACTGTAAATGGTGACCATCCTCCCATTGTAACCACTGCCATGATTATTATTGTACCTTATCCCGATGCTACTATTCAACCGGCAGGACCATTTTGTTTGAATAATCCGTCGGTTACTCTTCATGCGGCTACACCAAGTGGTACATGGTCGGGTACCGGTATTACCAATGCATCAACGGGTACCTTTAATCCATCTACAGCGGGTGCAGGAAATCATATCATAACTTACGCTGTTACCGATGGGAATGGCTGCACCGGAATAGATACAGTTGTAATTACTGTTTGGGCAAGACCAACAATAAATATGCTTCCCGGTACCAATTTGACAGTCTGTCCGGGTGATACATTGCAGTTGAATGCTAACCCAACACCCGGAAGTGGTGCCATTATATTACATCAATGGACAGGCGATACAACATATTTAAGTGCTACTAATATTCCAAATCCCTATTTTGTTACTACCATAGCAGGAACCTATAATTTAACGTATCGCGTAACGGATGAGAATGGATGCTGGCGTCAGCAAAATATAACTATCCATGTGGCTTCTATTTCTGCTCATATTACGCCAGACCCAGCTCAGGCATGTGTTGGTGTACCCTTATTACTAAATGGAAATCCCAGTGGCGGAACGGGTAATTATATAGTGAATCAATGGACAGGGGCTGATACGTTACTTTCTTCCCACAATACAACCAGTACAATTTTTACAGCCACTGCTCCCGGAAGTTATACCTTGCATTATACTGTTCAGGATAATTTGGGATGTGCTGGAAACGATGATATTACTGTTCAAGTTTCGGATGTTCCACACGCCAATGCAGGAAATACTGACAGCGTTTGTGGAATAAATTATACATTGCAAGCCATTCCAAGCATTGGAACTGGAACATGGACACTTGTTAGCGGAGCAGGTTCTGCTACTTTTCAAAATGTACAAAACGCCAACACCAATGTTAGCGTAACTGCATTTGGGGCATACCTGTTTCAATGGCAGGAAGTATTTGGTTATGGATGTACTTCAGCAGATACAGTAATAATCACCTTTATTCAAACACCTAACACCAATGCAGGAATTGACGACAGCCTTTGTGGAAAAACAACTGTGTTGCAATCTACTCCCAGTGTGGGAAGTGGTACGTGGTCATTGATAAGCGGTGATGGCAATGCAACCATTGCCAATATTCATAATGCCAATACAGTAGTGAATGTTGACCAATATGGAACGTATTCTTTTCAATGGCTTGAAAACAATGGTGCAGGTTGCATAGATGCCGATACGGTTGTCATACATTTTGATGTGGTACCTGTTTCTGATTTTTTACCTCTGAATCCTGATGGTTGTAGTCCATTTACTATACAATTTCAAAATACAAGTCAATTTGCAGTAAACTATGAATGGTTTTTTTCAGATAACTCCCAAAGCACATTGAACGAACCGTCGCACACATTTTATAATTCCACGAATAATGATATAACCTATTCCGTCGATTTAATTGCTATTTCACAATTTGGGTGTAAGGACACCATAACCCATACTCTTATAGTGCATCCGTTGCCTGTTTCACAATTTTCACATAATGCTACTCCTTCGTGTAGTCCATTAACCGTTGCCTTTAATAATACGTCTGTAGGTGCGGTAAGTTATCTTTGGGATTTTGGCGATGGACAGCAATCTTCCAGTTTTAATCCTTCGCATACGTTTATTAACAGCACTACCCTTATTCAATATTTTGCCGTAAAACTTATCACAACCAATATTTTTGGATGTACCGATTCCATGACACAATACATTACGGTTTATCCTGACCCATCCTATCATATTACAGCAACACCTACAGTTTCTTGTTCACCAGTAGATATAGAATTTCAAACAGAACCCGGTGCCCAGGAATATATCTGGAATTTTGGTGATGGTATTATCATGCAAGCAGGAAATATTACTCATCATACCTATATTAATAACACTAACAATGCACAATTCTTTACGGTACAACTAATAGCCACCAATTATTTTGGCTGTATAGATACCACTACCATACAAGTTACCATTAATCCAAAGCCTGTTGCCAATTTTACGGGACAGTCCAATAATCAGTGCAGCCCAGCCCTGTATAACTTTATTAATCTATCTCAATATATGACAACATCACAATGGTATTGGGGTGATGGAACCAGCGATATTAACAATGCATCAACCTTGCAACATACATACATAAACCATACTTCTGTAATACAATCGTACACGGTTTCGTTAGTCGTGTCAAATATCTTTGGATGCAAGGACAGCACGGCAATACCTGTTTCAGTTTATCCACAAGTTACATCACAATTTACCAACAATTCCAATGGCTGTTCTCCCTTAACTGTTTCTTTTAATAATCAATCAACTCCCAATGTTACGTATCATTGGGATTTTGGTGATGGATATAACTCATCATCAGCAAGTCCTACTCATACTTATATTAATACAACATCCCTTGCACAAAACTTTATAGTTAAACTTACTGTTACTTCCAGTTTTGGATGTTTAGATTCATCTCAAACTACTGTATCCGTTTATCCAAAGCCGCAAGCCATTTTAAGCATAGCCGGAGTAACAGGTTGTGCCCCTTATGATGCACAATTTATAAATAACTCCACCGGCGGAACCTCCTTTTTATATAATTTTGGCGACAATACTACGACTGCAAATCCTAATACATTGGTAAATCATACGTATGATAATATAACCAACTACCCCGCTCATTATACATGTATGCTTATAGTGCAAAATAATTATGGCTGTTCGGACAGCACTTCGGTTCAAGTTGCTATTTATCCAAGAGTATTGGCACAATTTACCAGCGACACTTCGGGTTGTTCTCCCTTATCCATCCTTTTTCATAATCATTCGCTCAATGCTACCAGTTACTTGTGGAATTTTGGCGATGGTGTAACCAGCAATCAGTTTGAACCAACACATTTGTTTACCAATCCAGCTACAGCCACGTTAACATACCCTGTTACGTTAACGGCAACTTCTGGATATAACTGTACGGCTTCATATTCTCACAACATTATTGTTTATGCTGTGCCGAATGCGTCATTTCAACTGGATTCGGCTACACTGCACTATCCCAATACTACCGTTATCATAGATAATACAACGCCCGGCGCATGGAATTATACTTGGAAGTTTGGCGATGGAAATAATTCCAATCTTATAGAGCCCATGAGTCATCACTATGCCAGTTGGGGGAACTTTATTATTACACTAATAGCATCGTCTAGTTATTGTACCGATTCGGTAAATCAAACAATCCAAATAATACCTCCCACACCGAAGGCACATTATGAGCCTTCGTATGCAAGCGGTTGCTTACCGTTGACCGTAAGTTTTACAAACCAGAGTTTATACGCTACACAATACTTATGGCAATTTGGCGACGGGAATATTTCAAGCGAAATTAATCCTGTATATACTTATTCAACTGATGGAAGTTATATAGTAACCCTGACGGCTACAGGTCCTGGCGGACAGGATACCTATAATGCAGGAAGTATAGATGTCTTTGCCAATGCGGCTGCGTATTTTACTGTTAGCCCAACAGTGGTTTTTATTCCAGAAGAACCTATACAGTGTGGCAATTTATCTCAACATGCTAACAGTTATTTTTGGAATTTTGGTGATGGCTTAACATCTACCGAAACCAATCCTACACATTATTATCAGCACGAAGGAGAGTTTGATATTCAATTAATAGCCAACAATGAGCACCAATGTCCCGATACATTTACCTTGCACAGGGCTGTGGTTGCAAAAGCAGCAGGCAAAATAGAATTGCCCAGTGCTTTTACTCCTAATCCTACCGGACCTAATGGTGGACATTACAATGCCAATGATTACAACAACGATGTATTTCATCCTGTGTTTGTCGGCGTGGACGAATATCAATTGAGTATATTTAATCGCTGGGGAGAATTGATTTTTGAAAGTAAAGATCCGCATATTGGCTGGGATGGTTATTACAGAGGCGAATTATGTAAACAGGATGTTTATGTGTGGAAAGTAAAAGGGAAATTTATCAATGGAGAATCCTTTTTTAAAACAGGTGACGTAACATTATTAAAATAAATTATATGAAAACAAGTATTAAATTCATGATGTTAATTATTATACTCACGGCCTTGCATTCTGCAATGCAAGCACAAGTAAAGCATAATAAACGCTACTATGTCAAATTGGAAAAAGCAAATCATGAATATCAATTACAAAATTACAGTGTAGCGTTACCTTTATTGAATGAGTTATATTCGTTGGATTCGTCCGATATCGAAGTGAATTACAAATTGGGAGTCTGCATGTTTATCATTAGAAGAGAAACACAGGAATCCTTTTCCTATTTCGAAAAATCTAAAGACATGTTTCCTGGTGCATCCTTTTATTTGGGACGGCTATATCATGCTCAGCAAAATTATGACAAGGCACTTGCCTGTTATCTTGAATGCAAAAATAACTTGGAAAATCGTGAAATATCGGATGAGGAAATTGATTTTTACATGCAAAAATCATTAAATGCCAAAGAAATGCTTATAGTAAAAACAAATACCATATTGGTAAATATGAGCAATGGCATTAATACACCGTTTTCTGAGTATTCGCCGTTATTATCGCCCGATGAAAACACGATTTATTTTACCAGTCGCCGAAAGGGCTCTACCGGTGGAAAATTAGACCAAAATTATGAATATTATGAAGACATTTATTTTGCCCAAAAAGTAAACGGCGAATGGACCGATGTAAAAAATATGGGAAGTCCGTTAAATACGGAACTTCATGATGCTACCGTTGCCATTTCCAAAGATGGTTTGCAAATGTATATTTTTAGAACTACCCCAGCCCTGGCAAATGGGAATATATTAATTTCAAACAATCAGGAGGGTAAATGGTCTGAGCCTGTACCTGTTCCGTTTCCCATTAATGACGAAGGCAGTACCGTTACTTCATTAAGCATTTCACCCGATTTGAATACCGTTTATTTTTCCAGTGACAGACCGGGAGGCTATGGCGGAAAAGATATTTATCGCATTACACACATGCCCGACAGTAGTTGGAGCAAGCCTATGAATTTAGGACCTACGATTAATACTCCGTATGATGAAGAATCACCTTTTATTCATCCCGATGGTATTACCCTGTTTTTTTCATCCAAAGGACATAAAAATATGGGAGGATATGATATTTTTAAGACAGTAAAGGATGAAAATGGCAACTGGACTGCACCCGAAAATCTTGGATATCCCATAAACAGTGTCATGGACGATTTGTATTTTATTGCTACCTACGACGGCAAAACCATTTATTTGTCTTCCAATCGTGACGAAGGAAATGGTGGAATGGATATATACAAGGGCGAGATATTTGACCCTCAAACAAGCCGCTTGATTTTAAAAGGTACTGTCATGACAGCCGATACCGAAATTACTCCTTTAAAATCTACCATTACGATTATCGATTTTGATACTAAAGAATTGCAGGGAATTTACCGTACATCCAAAAATGGCAAATATATTTTAATACTATTACCACACAAAAAATATAAAATGATAGTAGAGGCAGATAACTATTTCCCCTTCTCTACAGAAATTGATTTGAAAGAACGGCTTCAGTTTGAGGACCTGTTTAAAACCATTTTGTTAAAACCTACTAAACAGCAATGAAACAAAATATTTTTATATTATTTTTATTGTTCATGCTGAAGAATATATACTTATTTGGACAAGACCCTCATTTTTCACAGTTTTATGCCAATTCATTATATTTGAGTCCTTCGTTTGCAGGTAGCACCCAAGGAACACGTATTATAACAGATATTCGCGACCAGTGGCCCGGTATTCCCGGCACCTTTTTTACAAGCACCCTTTCCATTGACCATTTTATTCCATCTATCAACAGTGGCGTAGGTATTTTATTTATGAAAGATGTCGCAGGGCAGGGTCACCTCGGAAGCAATCAATGGGGCATTCAATACACCTATCAGTTTAGAATTTTTAAAAATTATCAAGTTAGACCGGCTATTCATTTTTTCTATACCAATAGAACACTTGACTTTAATCGTCTTGTTTTTAACGACCAGATGTCGCTATCGGGAGCAGCATCATCGTCCATAGAAGTACCCCCATTAAAACAAGTAGGCTACGTAGATGTTGCCTCTGCCGTGTTGTGTTATTCACCGGTTTCATGGGTCGGATTTACTTGGAATCATCTGTTAGAACCCAACCAGTCTGTGCTGGATGGATATAGTTATGTTCCTGCCAAATATTCCGTATTTGCTGGGCATAAGTTCTATCTTGATGGAAAAACAAGCAGTATAAACGAAGAAAGTATTAATGTATGGGGAATTTATGAATCACAGGGAAAATTTGACCAAATGAATATAGGCGGTTACTGGACAAAAATGCCTTTAATATTGGGTTTGTGGTATCGTGGCATTCCTGTTTTTAAAAGATATAAAGCAGGATATCAAAATAATGATGCCATTATAATGCAGATAGGATATTACTGGAACAATGTCAAAATAGGATATTCTTATGATATCACTATTTCAAGACTCGTTGCCAATACGTATGGGTCACACGAAATTTCTATCGTATATGAATTTAACCAATATCAGAAAATGAATAAGAAAGTTAAAAAAGTTATTATCCCTTGTCCAAAATATTAATGATATGAAAATAGCCGTAGATTTTGATGGTACCATTGTAGAAAATAATTATCCCGAAATAGGTAAAGAAATTACTTTTGCTTTTGAAACATTAAAACAACTTCAGCGAAAGGGACATCAAATTATATTATGGACTTACCGCACAGGCAGTCAACTCGACGAAGCCGTTGAATATTGTCGTCAGCATGGCTTGGAATTTTATGCGGTCAACAAAAATTATCCCGAAGAAAAACCTGAAGATGGGCTGCCCAGAAAAATTAATGCCGATGTATATATAGACGATAAAAATCTTAATGGCTTTGTAGAATGGGGAAAAGTTTGGCAAATACTCACCAACGAAACTATAGAGACACTTGAAAACAATTATAATAGTACCAAAAAAGGATTTTTTAAACAGTTTCGTAGTAAGAAGAGACAATCGTGAATTGATTAATTTTTTTTGAATGCATATCGGTATGAATCATTCTTTTGTTAGCGGTTTGGTATAAGATTTAGTTTTATGAATTGTTCGGGTAAAAATATATTATTGATGTGAAAGTATAATTTTTTGTTGATATAATGTTGTTCCCTTTTGTATTTTCAAGTCATATATTCCATTTGAAAAATCGCTTACGTTAATTTCAGAACTCCTGATTTGGGGCAACCTAAAATGTCGCGGATTTGTAAATTA
>CAYSIN010000084.1:0-11685 GCA_964431135.1 uncultured Bacteroidales bacterium | reverse complement strand
CAAAGTCGGTCTTAATCTAGAATAGTATAATACGTGCATTTTTTCAGAGTTAGGGCTTAACGCACGCATTGAAACTATTCATCAAAAACCTGCCTTTAAAAACGCCGTCCACAATCGCTGTCTTGTATTGGTAGATGGTTTTTATGAATGGCAATGGTTGGATATCAAAGGCAAAAGCAAAAAAAAGTACCTCATCACCATAGTTCATAACGAAGCCTTTGCCTTAGCAGGACTATGGAGTGAATGGGTTAACCAGTCAAGCGGCGAAATCATAAAATCCTACACCATTCTTACTATGGAAGCCAATGAACAGATGAGTCAAATTCATAATTCAGAAAAACGCATGCCGGTCATTCTATCTCCAAACAATGAGTTTGAGTGGCTTTCAGGTAAATCCTTTTATTATGATGATTCAATAAAGTTGATAACAACGGCTATGGAAAAAGAAAAATAGCAAGCACGGCATTTGCATTATTCATAATCTTTTTTTATCAGTGAAACCAATGTTTGAATGGCATCATCTTGCGGAATATTATTCATCACGGGAACGCCTTTTTTATAAAGAGTAACTTTTTGTTGTTCCGCTCCAATGTAACCATAATCGGCATCCTGCATTTCGCCGGGACCATTCACTATGCAACCCATAACCGCAATCTTCAAACCGGTAAAACATGCGGTAGCCTCTTTTATTTCTCTGGCAATGGTTTCAATATCAAATTGTGTTCTGCTACATGACGGGCAAGAGACATATTCGTTCATAGTGCGTCTTACGCCTGTTATTTGAAGCATTGTTTTAAGTAAAGTTAAACATGACTGGTATTGATATGAATGGCATATCAGCACTATGCCATCCAACAATCCTTCTGCAAAAAGATTTCCCGTAATAAGTGAAAACGGAACCAGCACATTGCCTCTAAAATACTTCATGTTCATTTCTAAAAAGACAGGTTTTCCCGTATCAATAGCGTCATACACTTTTTTTCGTATATCAAACGGTGATTCTGTCAAATGAGCCTTGATACCATAAACCTTACCGTTCAACGGATTATCAAAGGATGTATATTGATAAATGGTTTTCCATGTTTCGGTAGTGGGCTGTACTGAAGTTTGAACAATAAAAGGAACAGGAACAGAGCCTCCTATAAGGTTATTAAACGATTTTGTTTTTCGCTTATGAAATTCAAATGGATTATGTTTCCATTCGTGAGCAGTACTTTTGCAGGAATGATATTTAGTTACTTGTTTAACAATTTCTTGTGCAACAGGGATTTCCTTTTCAGGCGATTCGGTTAATGAAACGCGAATGGTATTTCCGATGCCATCACATAAAAGACTTCCAATGCCTATAGTTGATTTTATTCTACCTTCCATATCCAGTCCTGCTTCGGTAACGCCAACATGAATAGGATAATTCCAATCTCTTTCGCTCATTTCCTGCACAAACAGCCGATTGGCATATAGGGTAGTATGAATATCGCTGGCTTTTAGTGAAATAATTACTTGATTAAAGTGTTCTAACCGACATATTTCTAAAAATTCTATTGCCGATGCGACCATGGCTTTGGGTGTATTTCCATATTTATTTACCATACGCCACGACAGCGAAGCAAAGTTTATTCCTATGCGTACACAAGTTCCATTTTCCTTACATTTTTGTAACAACGGTTTTAATCGTTGATGTATCTGTTCTTTTTCTTCCTCTTCTTCTTCGGGTGTATAAATTTTTTCTTTGGCAGATTTGGAACGGTTTACGTAATTGCCTGGATTAATGCGTACTTTTTCAACATAAGGAGCAACGGCTATAGCAAGCGAAGGATTAAAATGAATATCGGCAATCAAGGGAATTGAAATATCATCAAGACGAATTATTTTTTTTATTTGTTTTACTGCTTCCATATCAACTTCTGATGTTACAGCAAGTCTAACCAGTTCTCCTCCCGCTTCATAAATTCTTCGTATTTGACTAACAGTACTGTCAATATCAGATGTTGGTGTGTTGGTCATGGTTTGAATGCGTATTGGATTTTTCCCTCCAATACCAATATTGCCTACCTTTACTTCGCGTGTATCAAACCTGTGGTAGGATGTAAAAGATAAACAGCATGAACTCATTAAACTCATTTATATTTTGAAAAAAACAACTCCAACAGGCTAACTACTTTTTCGGTTTCTTCATACATGCCAATATGTGCAGAATTTTGTAAGAGTACTTTGGTTGTAGAAGCCTTAACTTTAAAATTTTCTGCCAATTCAAAATTAAACAGCGTATCGTTTTTACCATACATCCACAAAACGGGAATTGATGTCTGTTGTAACCAAATACTTTTATCAGGACGCATTGCCATTGCTTGAAGGCAGGCTATCATTCCCTCTGCTGTAGTAGATAACGCCATTTGATGATAGAACTTTAAAACAGATTCATCGGTATAATTGGGAGAATGCAATTTTGGCACAAAAGATTTTATCAGTATATCTTTTTTACCATTCTTAACAATGGCAATCTCTTTCATACGGTTTTCCCTTTTTTCATTATTGTCTGCAAAAGGATGAGAGTGCAGTAATACCAGTCCTTTTACTTCTTTGAAATGTTTTTCGGCTATATCTATTGCTACATAACCGCCCATGGAATGCCCTACCAAAAAATACGAGGACACATTCAATTGCTTCAATAGTATATAAACTGCATTGCCCATATTTTCTATGGTTGGTTGTTCCAATGCTGGACTATCGCCACAACCCGGCAAATCAACATAGATATGCTGATAATCCTTAAATTGTGATAAAAATATTTTCCAGACATTTCTATTTTCAAGATATCCATGTATAAAAACTATGGGTATTCCTTTACCTTTAATTGAATATGATAATTTTTGTTTCATACTTTATAGAGTAAATGCAAAATTAATAAAATATCAAAATTAAAATATCAAATACATGATTTAAAAAACAAACCTTTTAGAGTAACTTATTGTCACATTAATTTTCACATTTTCACATTTCCACATTTCCACATTTCCACATTTTTTATTTGGTAACGGTATGATAAACTTCATCCACCGTAATAGGGATGCGTTTTTCTCCCAACAATCGGCTGCCTGTATCTGTAATCAGCACATCATCTTCAAGTCTTATACCGCCGAACGTCAAATAAGATTCCAGTTTTGAATAATTGATAAAGTTTTCCAGTTTATGTTCGCTTTTCCAGAGTTCAATCAATTCAGGAATAAAATAAATGCCGGGTTCATCGGTAATCACAAAACCTGCTTGCAGTTTTCGAGCCATACGAACATAGGAAAGCCCAAACTGGTCGCTCCGCTGAATAGTAGTATCATATCCTATATGATTTTCACCAAGGTCTTCCATATCATGTACATCCAGTCCCATCATGTGTCCCAATCCGTGAGGGAAGAATAAGGCATGAGCACCGGCATCCACTGCTTCATTTACATCACCTTTCATCAGTCCAAGTGCTTTTAAGCCTTCGGCAATTACTTTGGATGCCTGTAAATGTATATCGCGATAATATACACCTGGTTTTGCCATTTCAAAGGCTTTGTTTTTTGCACTTAGCACAATTTCATAAATTTCACGTTGCTGCTGTGTAAAAGTACCTCCCACAGGGGTTGTTCGTGTATGGTCTGTGGCATAACCTAAATTCGATTCAAAGCCTGCATCGCATAACATCAAATCACCTTTTTTCAGAATATGGTTGTGGTGATGATTGTGAAAAATTTCACCGTGCTTGGAAAGAATGGTAGGAAACGAAACGCGTGCTCCATATTGAAGTGCTATACCTTCGATGATACCGGCAATTTTTTGTTCGTGCATGCCTTCCTGTGCCATCTTCATAGCGGTAACATGCATTTCGTATCCATATTGTTGAATATCGTCGAGATGTGCAATCTCGTCCTTATCTTTTATAGAACGTAACATCACAATAGCCCGAATCAGTTCCATAGAAGCAACGGTTTTTAAATTGTTTATAGGAATATTCAGCATATCGGACAATAAAATCATGTTATCATGACGATAAGGTGGTGTAAAATGCACAGTTTGCTTGGATGCCATGGCCTTTTTCACATCTTTTTCCAATTCGGAAAATGGTTTTACATTTTCTATTCCTGTCAGACTTGCTCTTTCGGACATAGAAGGTAATGTGCCCGTCCATATTATATCTTCTATGCCCACATCGTTTCCGTATAAAGTCGTTTTTTGATTATCTATATCAATCATTACAGCTATTTCGGGGATATCCAGTCCTACAAAATACAAAAATGTACTGTCTTGACGAAACGAATACGTATTGGCGGGATAATTCATAGGCGATTCATTATTTCCCAAAAGCAATATAACGCCTTGCTTTACCAGAGAACTCAGTTTTTTTCTGCGTTCTTTATAAGTACTTACACTAAACATATTTTAAAAATTTAACGTTAAATTAATATTAAGTTCTTATTTTTACACCTCGTTACAAATGTAGTTATTTTATTTTGAATGAAAACAGAATTTTATACACCTCGATTTATTGCTTTGACCATTTCGGCTATAATAGTTCTTGCCTTATGCTTTCTATTACTTGTTTTTCACTTATTCACTCCTGTTTCAGTTTTGTTAATGCTGGCAGGAATAGTTATTATTTTTATAATTAGTTTCGTCACCAGTATTTTCATGATAAGAAAAATGATTATTCATAAAATATCACCCTTATATAAAATGATGATGGAACCAAACAATGAAGCATCCTTGGAAACATCGTCGGATATTTTAAAAAAGGCAAATATCAATGTGGCTCAATGGGTATTGCAAAAAAATGCAGAAATAGACCGATTGAAACGCATGGAAAAATTTCGCAGGGAATTTCTCAGCAATGTATCTCACGAACTTAAAACACCCTTGTTCTCCATTCAGGGATATATTTCTACTTTGCTCGATGGAGGCTTAAACGATGTACACATAAATCAAAAGTTTTTAGAAAAAGCCGAAAAAAATGTGAATCGTATGGTTACTATCATCAAAGATTTGGAAACTGTATCCAGCATTGAAAGCGGCGAACTAGAACTGGAATTTGAAAAATTTGATATCACGGTTTTGATTCGTGACATGTTTGAAATGCTTGAAATAAAAGCCAATAGCAAAAATATAAAATTTTTTCTGCTCAGTCAAAGTAAAAATGTGATGGTATATGCCGACCGACACCGCATAGCCGATGTGCTTTACAATTTACTGCTCAATTCGATTAGTTACGGAAAGGAAAATGGAAAAACCACTGTATATGTGCACGATTTGGACGAACGTATTCTGGTAGAAGTTGCTGATAATGGTATAGGCATAGAGGCAGAATATATTCCACGATTGTTTGAACGTTTTTTTAGAGTGGATAAAAATCGCAGCCGTGAAGAAGGGGGTACCGGTTTAGGACTTGCCATTGTAAAACATATTATAGAAGCACATCAGCAGTCGGTATATGTTAAAAGCACCTTTGGCGTTGGCTCTTCATTTAGTTTTACCTTAAATAGATCTGTATGACAAAAAAAATAACCATTTTAGTGGTAGATGATGAACCGGATATTGTTGAAATGATTTCGTACAATCTGGAACAGCAAGGATATTCCGTATTAACTGCCTACAACGGTGTTGACGCAATAGATATTGCTATTCAGTATCATCCGCAGGTTATACTGTTAGACATCATGATGCCTAAAATGGATGGCATTCAAGTATGCGAACAATTACGCCAAAAACCTTCATTCGCAATAAACAAATGTATTATAATTTTTTTAACCGCACGCAGTGAAGATTACTCACAAATAGCAGGACTCGAAGCAGGTGCCGATGATTATATTACAAAGCCCGTTAAACCAAAAGTATTGCTGGCACGCATACAAAATCTTTTACGCCGATTAAACACCAATGACGTAACTACCAGTAAAAATAAACTATCCTTTGACCATTTGGAAATAGATTTGGACAAAAGACAAGTTTTTGTAGATAACCAAACCATTCAATTGCCACGAAAGGAATTTGAACTGCTTGTACTTCTTGCATCAAAGTCCGAACAGGTAATTCATAGAGATGTTATATACAACAGCGTTTGGGGAGACGATGTTATTGTAGGTGACCGTACCATAGATGTGCATATACGCAAACTTCGTGAAAAAATAGGCGATAACTACATTGAAACCATTAAGGGAGTAGGATATAAATTTATTCCTTAACTTTTTCATTTGGATTTCCATAAAAATTACTTAGCAATTATAAATTTTTGTATTTTCGTGCATTAATATTAACCCAACTTTGTTACATGTTTAAAAGAAGAAATATTAGCATATATATAGGGCTAATTTTTGTATTGACAAGTAATATATATGCACAAAAGGAACATTTTAATAAACATAAAATTCAAAAATTAGCCGAAAATTATTTTGACAATGCACAATTTGACAAAGCGTTACCACTTTATTTAAAATTGGATACGTTAATCCCTGATAATTTTGAAATAAAATATTACATCGGCGCCTGTTATTTGAATTCAGCCTTTGACAAAACTAAAGGCATACCTTATTTGGAATATGCGTTAAAACATGGCGAATCGTATTTGCCCAATGTAATCTTTTTTGACCTTGCCAATTTATATCATCTGAATTACCAGTTTGATGATGCTATAAATATGCTCAATACCTTTATTGCCAAAGCACCCAAAAGTGAAATTTTAATACAAAAAGCAGAACATTTACTTCAAAATTGTAAAAATGCCAAAGACATAAAAACAAGTGCTTCCAACATTGACATTATTAAACTTAATACGGCTATTAACTCTGACAATAGCGAAACGACGCCGTTTATTTCTGCCGATGAGAATCAGTTATTTTTTACACGCACTTTTACCAATCAGGTTTCGGGTATTGAGTTTGTTACTTCCAAATCTATTATGACATCAACCTTTGCCAATAATGACTGGCAAGAAGCAAAAAAAATTAATATCCCCAACGAAAATGTAAAAACTGATATTTCGTTGGCAGGGGTATCGCCCGATGGTGAAGTACTTTTTTTTGCCATAGGAGACGAAACTAATGCTGATCTGTATGCAGGTAAACTTACTAATGGGCAATGCTCAAAACTCACCAAATTGCCCGATATTATTAATTCTCCATACGCAGAAACATATATCAGCGTGACACCCGATGGACGTACCTATTATTTTTCAAGCAATAGGTCCGGCGGATATGGGGGTAAAGATATTTATCGTGTTACCATGGACGACAACAATCAATGGTCGGTTATAGAAAACCTTGGTCCTTCTGTTAATACCGAATACGATGAAGAATCACCTTTTATTCATCCCGATAACAAAACGCTTTATTTTTCTTCCAAAGGTCACAACAACATGGGCGGCTATGATATTTTCTATTCACATAATTTGAATAAAAATGACTGGGAAGAGCCAACCAATATGGGATTTCCCATTAATACACCCGGCGATGACCTTGGTTTTGTTCTTTCAGCCGAAGGTAATACAGCATACTTTTCGTCTTCTACCAATTCTATTCAATCAAAGCAGGATATTTATAAAGCCATATTGCATAAAACCATTCCACTAACGCTGGTAAAAGGTACCATCATGGGCGGAGACCCACCTAAACCTATTAAAACCATTATCCGCGTAATGGATAAGGAAACGCAAAAGCCTTTAAAGTATATTTATAACCCTAATCCCAAAACCGGTAAATATTTAATGATATTTCCACCTAATAAAAATTATGATATGATTATCGAAGCCGAAGGATATCTGCCTCAATTGGTCAATATTTTTATCCCTAATCAGACTTATTTTTATGAATTGTATCAAGAAATTTTTCTTAAAAGCGTAAAAGTAAATCCACACGATACTGCCATAGGTCAGGAAATTCGCGTTACCAATACTTTTTATGATATTTATAAAACAGATATTTCTGACAGTATTCTGCAACACGAACAGGAAAAACATCAGGCACAAGTCGATTCACTGTTAAAAAAAATTGAAGACATTATATCCACTACCGATAGCATGAGTGTTGAACAATTGGATTATCTTTCAAAACAAAACAAAACAATAAACAAAGACAGCATTTTTGAAAAACGCTATAATAAATTATTAAATTTAATAGATGATGCTATTGAAAAAAGTGATTCCTCTGAATTGGAATTGCTCGATGCCAATGCTGTTTACAACGACGTTACTAACAAGGTCTATTTTTATGGTACTAAAACTACCGAAAGTCAGTTGACAAAAATTGTTGTTGGGAACGATACCTTATACAGTTTGCCAGCATTGAATACTTCTACCAAACCATTGTACATCAAAACGCCGTCGGCAATTCCATATCAACCCGACACTTCCGTTATTGTAGCCAAAAAACAACTTGATTTTAGAAATTGTCCAGAAAATAAAAGACGGTACATCTATATAAATTATATTTTTTATCCCTCAGGAAAATATACGGTAGAAAAGAAAGAAATGCCTTCTTTAACCGATTTGGCACAATTAGCACTGTCCAATACCGATATTGGAATAGAAATAAATGGATATGCCGATTATAAAGGTGATTTGCAAAAAAATATAGAACTTTCCAAAAAAAGAGCATTGGGTGTTGCCGAAATTTTTATTAACAAACAAATTGCGTTACGAAGAATGCTTATCAACGGCAAAGGCGTAGAATTTTCAGAAAAAGAGATGAAAGATGTTGACCTGCAGCAAATGCGACGCACCGAAATAAAATTGTTTGAAATAATAAATGATACCAACCTTAAATGAAATTAAAAATATCCATAGGATTATTTTTATTGGTTGGTAATCTGACATTGGTTGCTCAGCAATATACGGAATATGAACTTAAATCGGCGTATATCTTCAATTTTGCCAAATTTATTGAGTTTCCTCCCAATACATTCAATTCCGATAAAGACCCTTATATTATTGGTGTATATGGGAACGAAGCATTTCTGGAAGTACTACAAGCCGTTATTCACGGGAAAACCATCAACAATAGAAGTGTCATTGCCATTAATATTTCGCAACCCGAGGATGCACTTAATTGTAAAATGATTTATTTTTCACGTACCTCTATTACTCAGGCATTGACGATTATAGAATTTTTGAATGGCAAGCCTATCCTTACCATTGGCGATAATATAGAAGATTTTTGTCAGAAAGGTGGCATGATTAATTTTACACAACAATTCAGCCATAAACGATTCGAAATTAATCCTGACGCTGCTGCAAGAGTTAAAATTACTATCAGTTCAAAATTATTAGCCTTAGCCAGAATTGTCAAAGATGAGGAAGTTAAATTTTAACAATATATCGTTCAGAAATAAAATTATCATTGTTATTTTATTGATAACGATAATGACACAATTTCTTGGCGTGTTTTTATATGTAACCTTTGACAAACGACAATTTCAGCGTAGCACGCAACAAGAATTGGATATGATAAGCAACATTATAGCCAACAATTCCGTTGCTCCTCTGCTTTTTAATGATAGTCTGGAATCATCGCACATATTGCAATCGTTAAAATCTCACCCCAATATTACCATGGCATGTATTTTTAATGAAAAGAAACAGCCTTTTGCCCGATACAATACCCATAATAACTTCCAAAACCGTTCTGTATTTTCCCCTGTCAATAAAGATACTGTAGTGATGAGCGATACCTCATTTATCAGCATAAAACATATTATTGACCAAACTGAAAATGCAAAAACTATTGGGTATTTATATGTTGTAAGAGACCTTAACGATTATCATCAGCATCTGGCAAAGGTTATATCAGCCAATATCATTATAGCCATCATTCTTATTCTGTTTGCACTGATTATTTCAACACAACTGCAAAAAATTATATCACAACCTATTTTACGATTATCGGGTGTGGTTAAGAAATTATCACAAAAGTTGGATTTCTCATTACGTATCAGCAAGCCGGGCAATGATGAAATAGGTCAACTAATCGATGGGTTTAATCATTTACTGAACACTATTGAAGAACAGAATAAGGAATTGGTTTTGGCTAAGGATGAAGCTATCAAGTTGGCGCAAATAAAACAACAATTTTTGGCAAACATGAGTCACGAAATTCGTACACCCATGAACGCCATTGTTGGTATAACTAACCTGCTTTTAAATACAGCATTAACCGCCGAACAAAAAGAATATCTTCATCATATCAATATGTCGTCCAATAATCTGTTGGTTATTTTAAACGACATTCTTGACTTTTCAAAAATTGAATCGGGCAAGGTAAATTTCGAAAAAATCCGTTTCAACCTTAATGATACGCTCGATAATATCAGTAAAATGTTTGAAGCAAAAATTAAAGAAAAAGCACTTTTTTTTACCATTAGCAAAGGTCCAAATGTGCCAGCATTCCTGATGGGTGACCAAGTTCGTTTAAATCAAATTCTTATCAATCTTGTTGGCAATGCAGTTAAATTTACTGAACAAGGTAGCATTTCCATACAGGTTCAACATAAGCAGGATTTACCAAATAATGTATGTGAATTGCTTTTTATAGTTAGCGATACCGGTATTGGTATTCCCGATGACAGGAAAAAAGATATTTTTGAAAGTTTTACACAGGCATCCAACGACACTACACGCAAATACGGCGGCACGGGTCTTGGATTGACCATATCCAAACAATTGGTAGAATTGCAAAATGGAAGAATCTGGCTGGAAAGCGAAGAACATAAAGGTACGACGTTTTATTTTTATATTCCTTATGAAAAAGCCAATCCACCTTCATTGGAGGAATTGCAGTTGAAATCGGATATGGAAACCCGTATTTTTCAAAAAGAAATACTTGAACAAACGGTTATTCTTATTGCAGAAGACAATGCACTCAATTTGTTTCTCATCAAAACACTGCTCACCAAACAACGATTTAGCCACATTATTACTGCTGCCAATGGACAAGAAGTAATTGATATTTTAAAAGATAACGACATCGATATCATTTTAATGGACTTACACATGCCTGTTATGGATGGATTTGAAGCAACACAGTTCATCAGAAATAATTTTACCGGTAAAAAACAACATATTCCCATCATTGCTATTACGGCGGCTGCCATTGCCAGTGAAAAGGAAATATGCATGGAATCGGGTATGGACGATTATTTGTCGAAGCCTTTTAAACCCAATGAACTTTTCGAAAAAATAATTTTTTATCTTCAAAAAAAATAAAATCCTTTATGAAAGAAAAACCTGATTTTACTTATTTTAATAGCGTTACAGGAGGCGATTATAATACCATGCTTGAATTTATTGATATTTTTAAAGAGCAATTGCCTGAATTTGTAAAAAATTTTTACGATGCCATCGACCACAACGATTATAAAGCAGTGGCATATACGGCTCACAAGGCTACTTCTACGGTATCCATCTTTGGCATGACATCGTGGATAAATAAACTGAAAGAAATTCAAAACGAAATTCAAAACGGAGTTATACCATCAAATCTTAAAAAAATCATTTCCGATTTTGAAAATGATTCGAAGGAAGTTATTGAATTTGCTCTTCAATACGTCCATGGATTGAAATAAAGATTCGTTGCATGAAAAAAATATATATGGCTAAAACCATGAGTAATATAATTTCAGAACTCCTGATTTGGGGCAACCTAAAATGTCGCGGATTTGTAAATT
>CAYSIN010000083.1:0-11814 GCA_964431135.1 uncultured Bacteroidales bacterium | reverse complement strand
AGAAACTGTACGAATGGGATGATGTAACCAAAGGCTGGAACGGTAAGATAAATGGTGATGGAGCCGAGGCTTCGCCCGGTATTTACTACTATATCGTTACGGCTAAGGATAAAAAAGACAAGGATTATGACCAGAAAGGGTTTTTCTATCTGTTAAAGGAAAAGAAATAATTCTATAATACCGACTTGCTAACAGGTTCATTAAAACAATACGCTTCGCTTTTGTTTTAAAACTGTTAGTCTGTCGGATTAACCAAAGCAATCTAAATCATTTTTTTAAAGAGCAATTGAGTATATCCACATATTGGGTTCAGGGATGTGCAATAATAAGTTTGCCAGAAAAAAACTCATTGTTTACGGTAACCCTTAACATATAAATACCAGAAGGAAGATGGCTGACATTCCATTGTCGGCGGTTAGAAAAACACGATTTCATGTTATCGGAATAAATGGGTTGTCCCATCATAGTAATGAGTTCCATATTAATATTACCGACATCATCTGGAAAATCAATGGTAAGAATTTTATCGCAGGGATTAGGGTAATAATGAATAGAAGAGTGAAATTTATTTGTCTGTTCGTGATTGAAATCAGAAAGATTAAATTTTGCCAAAAAGGCATCATCGCTTCCAAAACTGGATAATGAATCATTTTCCCAAAATAATTTATTCGTAAAAGTACCCGTTAAAAATATTTCTCCAGAACTTTGGCAATCTATGGAAACGACATCATCGTTATATAGAGTACCTAAACTTCTGACCGGAAAAAAGTTTCCAGAACTGTCAAATGCTACTACAAAAAAATCGCTGCCGCCTTTGGCTACGATGGAATCATTTCCAAAATAGGCTGTATCATTAAAAGTACCAGCAAGTAAAATATTATTATCTCCATAAATACAAATAGCCTTAGAATCGTCATCACCGCTACTGCCGGCATGATTAAGCCATTTAAAATTTCCAGAAGAATCATATTTGGCGATTAATATATCTTTTCCACCATAAGAAGTTAACTGAACATTTTCAAAAATATAATTCGGAACAATGACTCCACCAACATATAGATTATTGTCGGCATCGGTGCACAAGGTATTGTATCCAGTATAAAAAGTTTGTTTTATCCACTGCAAATGGTCGTATTTATTGAGTTTTGCCAAATAACTGCCACCGTTAGTATTTAGTAAAACAGTATCTCCAAAATTTATATTATCATAAAATACACCTGAAATATAATAATTGTCTGCATGGTCAACATGAATACAACTACTATGCACGCAATCATCTCCAAAGATATCTTTAATATAAAGCAGGTTCCCTGTTCCGTTTATTTTGGCAATAGCAACAGCATGTCTCACGGGAATATCCGGTTCATTGATTAGAATTGTATCTATCGTTGAAAAATGTTGAAAAGTAATCGTGTGCTGAAACCATATTAGCCAATAAATTTCGTTGTCTGAATTTACAGTAAGGTCATAACTTGAGGCTTGTTTGTCGCTGTATGCACTTCTTGCCCAAAGAAACTGACCATTCATATCATATTTAGCAAGGAAGGCTGTTTTAATGCCTGATGGACCTTGAATAAGTGTATCTCCAATGGATAAATTTCCTAAAAATAAACCAGCCACATATACATTGCCAAGATAATCAATCGTCAAACATGTACCAAAAATATCCTCACTAGCAGTAGCCTGCCTGACCCAGATTAAACTGCCATTTGATTGAGAATACTTTGCCAGATAAAGGTCATAATTGGAAGAAAACAGATGAGTAGTATCAAATAGCGACTGATAGCGAAATTCTCCAACTATATAAAGAAATTTACCACTGTCAACAGCAACCTGCCGACTATAGTCCGAATACATACCTCCTGCTTTAACCATCCAGTCGAACGATGCATTTTGGGAATGAACTTGCAATACATCGAAAACAGAGATGAAGAATAATAAAATAGTGTTTAGTTTGTTCATAATGCAATGAAAAAATATTTTATTGAACAAATATACGCAACATATTTGTATTAACAAAACAAAAAGCCTGCTGCATATTTACAGCAGGCTTTTCTTGGTTGTCCCGCAGGGATTCGAACCCCGACTAACAGATCCAGAGTCTGCTGTGCTACCATTACACAACGGGACAGTGTTGTTGTCCGACCAAGATTCGAACTTGGACAGGCAGAACCAAAATCTGCAGTGCTACCATTACACCATCGGACAATCTGTAAGAGAACAATTTTTTTAGGCTGCAAATATAGAGGCTTTTTTTATTTCAACCAAAATTTTTTTACCATAAGAAAAAATATTGGAATCGATTTTAATAGCCTTCGAATACTGCAACAAAATCAATAATTGCTTATTAGCCACATTTGGAATATCCGCAATGTGCACAAGTTAAACACCCTTCCTTATAAACAAGTGCATCTTGTCCGCAATTAGGACAGATGGCACCTTTTTTTGGCTTGGCACCGTCGGGAATATATTTTTTCAATGCTCGCTCTACCCCAGCTTTCCAAGTATTTATATTGTCGTTATCGAGTTGCAGAGAAGCAACCAGATTTAAAACATCGGTAATAGGCATTCCGTAACGCAAAACACCTGATATGAGTTTGGCATAATTCCAATATTCCTTATCAAACATTCTGGACAATCCTTCAAAGGTAGTGCGATAACCGTGTTTATCTATATATTGAAAATCATATCGTGTTACACCGTTTTCGTCTTTATTTTTAATAATACATCCGCTTTTAATAGATTTGGGAATATGAAGTACTTCTTCATCTTCTATACCGGTAAATACTTCATACGGTTTTCCGTCTAATACACCTACAAAGGCAATCCATCGTTCATTATTATTTTGAAAATGAAAAACATCAGCCTCAAGAATATGAGGGCGTTTTTTTACTTCAAAAGGCAAGGTTTCTGGTGAAGCATTTTTCTTGTTTTCGTTGGAGATTAAAACACCAGAGCGACTGCCTTCGCGATAAACCGTAATGCCTTTGCATCCGCTTTTCCAACCGGTTTCATATACCTTGGCAACCATTTCTTCGGTAACATCTTCGGGCAAATTTACAGTAACACTAATAGAATGGTCCACCCATTTTTGAATTTCGCCTTGCATGCGTACTTTGGCTACCCAATCCACATCGTTGGCGGTGGCTTTAAAATAAGGTGATTTTTTTACCAATTGATTTAGTTGTTCTTCGGTATATTGATTTACTTCGTTTAAGTTGTAATTGTTCTGTTGTAACCAAGTTATAAATTTATGATGAAATACTGTATATTCTTCCCATGCATCACCCATTTCGTCAATAAAAGTTACAGTTACATTCTTATCGTTGGGGTTGACTTTGCGGCGACGTTTGTACACAGGACGAAATACAGGTTCAATGCCCGATGTTGTTTGTGTCATAATACTGGTAGAGCCTGTGGGTGCAATAGTAAGCAACGAGATATTCCTTCGCCCATACTTTGCCATTTCCTGATAAAGTTCAGGGTCTTCCTTTTTTATTCTGTTAATAAATGGGTTATCTTTTTCACGGGTGGTATTATAAATAGTAAAGGAGCCTCTTTCTTTTGCCATATATACTGATGAACGATAAACTTCTGTGGCAAGCATTTTATGAATTTTGGTTGAAAATTCTATGGCATCGTTACTACCATATCGTAAATTCAAAGCAGCCAACATATCTGCTTCGGCAGTGATACCTATGCCTGTTCGGCGTCCCTGTGTTGCTTTAATTTTTATTTTTTCCCACAATTGACGTTCTACGCGTCTAACTTCATCAGATTCGGGATCGGAGTCTATTTTTTGTAAAATAGCATCAATCTTTTCCAATTCTAAATCAATGATATCATCCATCATTCGTTGTGCGTAATGGGCGTGTTTCTTAAAAAGGTCATAATCGAGAAAGGCATTGGAGGTAAAAGGATTTACTACATAACTGTATAAATTGATGGCAAGAAGCCGACAACTATCGTAAGGGCACAAGGGTATTTCACCACATGGATTAGTAGCCACCGTTTTGAAACCAAGGTCGCTGTAACAATCCGCCACCGATTCACGAATAATAGTATCCCAAAATAAAATACCGGGTTCGGCAGATTTCCATGCGTTATGAATAATTTTTTGCCATAAATTACGTGCAGTGATTTCCTTTTTAATTTTAGGATTGGGGCTGTCTATCGGATATTGTTGTATGTATGATTTGTTATTAATGGCTGCCTGCATAAACTCATCATCAATTTTAACAGAGACATTGGCACCGGTAACTTTTCCCTGTGTGAGTTTGGCATCAATAAAACTTTCGGCATCAGGATGCTTAATGGACACGGTTAACATAAGAGCACCACGTCGTCCATCCTGAGCGACTTCACGTGTACTGTTGCTATATCGTTCCATAAATGGTACCAGCCCGGTTGATGTAAGGGCACTGTTAAGCACTTGGCTTCCCGCTGGACGAATATGACTTAAGTCGTGTCCCACACCGCCGCGTCGTTTCATAAGTTGCACCTGCTCTTCATCAATTTTCATAATGCCACCATACGAATCATTATTTCCTTCCAATCCTATAACAAAACAATTGGACAACGATGCCAGTTGAAAATAATTACCAATGCCCGACATGGGGCTTCCTTGTGGTACAATGTATTTAAAGTCTTTTAAGAGGTCATAAATTTCCTGTGTAGAAAGCGGATTGGGATATTTTTTTTCGATACGTGCAATTTCGTTTGCTATGCGCCAGTGCATATCTTCAGGACTTTTTTCATAAATATTTCCCGCCGAATCTTTTAATGCATATTTTGTAACCCAAACCTTTGCGGCTAGTTCATCTCCTTTAAAATATTCTAAGGAACTTTGATATGCTTCGTCAAAGGAGTAAATCTGATGTGGTTCATTTTGAGCAATTTCCTTTTTCTTCATGACATTTGTTTCTGTGCTTGTTTCCATTTTACAATTTTAACTAATATAAATTCAACTGAATAGATTTAAATTTTTCGTCCAGCAATTTAAAGCATATTATTCATATAAAATAAATAAGTTTTTAACAAAATTATTAACAGTTTCTCCTTTCAGAACAGAATTTTCTGAATATCAAATATAAAATTAAAAAATAACGTTAAAAAAATTTTACCAACCGAAAATTGTTAAAAAATTTTCAAAAAATAATTAGGAAAAGAACAAAATTTGCATACGAAATTATTCAATCGGCATTTACAAACCAGACAAATGAATTCAAATATCAAATTCAGATTTAATACAGACTTGCTAACAAGTTCATTAAAACAATTCGCTTCGCTCTTGTTTTAAAACTGTTAGTCTGTCGGCATCCCGTCAAACCTCATTTTTTGAGTTTAACATCCGAGAAAAAATAAATCGGCATAAATCTATTTCATCATTTTCATCTTGTCAGTAATGACGAGACGTTCTTTTCATCTTGCCTTTGCGAACTTAGCGGTAATAAAAAATCTATGAACTTTAAGTACTCTAAGTATTTTCGGCACTCTAAGTACTCTTTGTACTGTTTTATGAGAGCGATTTAAGGATAGATTCAAAAAATACACGGCCATCGGTATTGTAAAGTTCATCATCCGAAGCTCTTTCGGGGTGTGGCATCATGCCAAATACATTTTTGTTTTTATTGCAAATGCCAGCAATATTTTCAACAGAACCATTTGGATTGGCTTCTTCGGTAATGGTTCCATTTTGGTCACAATAGCGAAAAAGTATTTGTTCGTTCAAATGCATTTCTTTAAGTGTTTGGCTGTCGGCATAATAATTGCCTTCGCCGTGAGAAATGGGTATTTTTAATACTTTATTTTTAGGTATATGTGCTGTTAATAAGGTATTGTCATGTTCCGATTTGATAAAAACATTTTTACAAATAAATTGCTGATGCTTGTTTTTCAATAGTGCTCCTGGCAATAACTTTGCTTCGCAAAGCACTTGAAAACCGTTGCAAATGCCAAATACAAATTTTCCTTTTTCTGCAAAATTAATAACTTCGTTCATTATAGGCGAAAAGCGTGCAATAGCACCAGCCCTTAAATAATCACCATACGAAAAACCACCCGGAACAAGTATGGCATCCGATTTTTTCAAATTGCTTTCTTTGTGCCAGAGAATTTCTACCTGCTGGTCTAATAAATCACGTAATACATATATAATATCATGGTCGCAATTGCTGCCCGGAAATATAACTACACCGAATTTCATATCACTATTTTTTTATCGTTCAAAGATACATAATTATTATTAATAGATGTATAAAAATAAAAAATAATATATATGAATTAATACAGTATTTTAACTAAATATTTTAACGTACTTTTGACAGATGGAAATTCAACCAAATGATACCGCCCTTTTTGTCAAAACGATATATGACTTATCGGGTTATGACTTTTCAGGTTATTCCATTAAATCGTTAAATAGAAGAATAGAAAAAGTACTGGAAGATTTTCATTATGAATTTTCTCAATTGATAGAACACATCAAATCCAATCCACTAATAATAGACTCCATTGTAAAGTCAATTACCGTCAATACAACAGAATTGTTTCGTGACCCGATGGTTTGGTTAGCCATAGAAAAGGAAATAATACCTGAACTAAAGAAAAAAGAGTATATTAAAATATGGCATCCCGGTTGTTCTACTGGACAGGAACCTTATTCCATGCTTATCTTATTAAACGAACATGGGCTTTTGGATAGAACGGAATTTTTGGCTACCGATTTGAATGCCGACGTATTAAATACAGCCCGAAAAGGGAAATTTAGGTACTTTCTGGATGTAGAATATTTAAAAAACTTTGATGCCGTTTTTAATATAGACCCCACTGTTCGTTATATACCTTATGAAAAATATTTTTTACTCGACGAGAAACAGGATATTTTTTCGGTGAAACCGGAATTTTTAAATAAAATTCAGTTTTACAAGCATGACATTATTCACGATACATTGCCAGGTATCGAAACATTTGATTTAATTATGTGTAGAAACTTACTCATTTATTTTGAAATGGATTTGCAAAACACGATTATTTATGGTTTTTATAAGGCATTGAAAAAAAATGGATATTTGGTTCTGGGTTATCATGAATCAATTATAGGAACTATGGAAAATTTTTTCAGTAAAAAGGGACAAATATATTGCAAGAAAAAATAAGCCAGCATCTTTTTGGATAATAAAAATAAAAAAAAACATGTTTAAATGCAATATATTTTTTTATTAAAAATAATTATCTTTAAGCCTTAAAAATTTATGAGTGAATTGCCAAAAAATATTCTGTTTGTTGATGTTTTAAAAAAATTAAACATTACAATTGATACGTCTCACGTAATATTAATGTATGAAGGAGAAGTAAATCATGAAATTATTAAGGCATTGTTATACACTCTCGAATCTTATTTTTATAAACAAAATTATAAACGTATATTACAAAAACGGGTATTTAATATTTTGGTTGAAAGTATTCAGAATATAGAAAAGCATACGTTACCAATTATTCCGGGTGCCGCTATTTATTCTAAACATGGGGCTATACTTATTTCAGATTCAACCGATGATATAATTTTATATTCGTGTAACATCGTTACCGATTTACAAAAAGAATTTCTACTCGAAAGGCGACATATCATTCAGGGAAAATCAAAAGGAAATTTAAGAGAAATCTACAAACAACAATTAAGAGAAGGTGCCATTAACGAAAAAGGTGGCGCAGGACTTGGGTTTATTGATATTGCACGAAAATCAAACAATCAGATTCAATTTTATTTTCTGGATATAAATGAAGATTTTAGTTACTATATTTTGCAATCAAACGTAAAAAAAACATAATATGAATTCATTGATTATTAAACCATCGTTAGACAGTCCTGCTGTATATTTGGACAAAGAAAAAAATATTTTTGAAATAAAAGGCAAAAGTTTGCCCGAGAATGTAAATTTGTTTTATCAACCCATTATAGACTGGTTTAACGAATATTTTAAAAATCCAAATCCCGAAACTGCCATAAAATTCAAATTGGACTACCTGAATACTGCATCATCCAAGGCAATTCTTTCGCTATTGTTGGCATTTGAAGATGCAGTAAAAAACGGAAAAACGGTTAAAGTGCTTTGGAATTATGAAGAAGATGACGAAGACATGAAAGATATTGGTGAAGAATATGCTGATATCATTCAAGTACCTTTTGAAATTATTAAATTAGACAACGAATAAAAATTTTTAGTTATGTTAGAATGGAGTAAATTACCTTTTGGCTACGTTAAAACAGACGTTAACGTACGCAGTTATTACAAAGGTGGTAAATGGTCTGCTTTAGAATTCAGTAAGGATGAATATTTTCCTATTCACATTTCGGCAACATCATTGCATTATGGTCAGGAAGCCTTTGAAGGCTTAAAAGCCTATCGCGGAAAAGATGGCAAAGTACGATTATTCCGCTGGATAGAAAATGCCAAACGTATGCAATACACTGCCAAAGGATTACTGATGGCTCAGGTTCCCGAATCGCTATTTCATGAAGCCTTGGTAGAAGCAGTAAAACGAAACGAACGATTCATTCCTCCTTATGGAACGGGTGCAACATTGTATATTCGCCCCTTACTTATCGGCACGGGTGGTGAAATTGGTGTAAAACCTGCATCGGAGTATATGTTTATTGTTTTTGTAACCCCGGTGGGACCTTATTTCCCCGAAGGCATTAATCCTACCAAAATTGCTATTATCCGTGATAGCGACCGTGCTGCACCACTAGGTACAGGTACGTTTAAGGTAGGTGGAAATTATGCTGCCAGTTTACGCGGTACCATGAAAGCACATGATGTCGGATGCAGTTCTCCCATGTACCTCGATGCTAAAGAGAAAAAGTATGTTGACGAAATAGGTGCAGCCAATTTCTTTGGAATAAAAGGCAATACTTATATTACACCTAAATCAACTTCCATACTCGAATCTATTACAAATAAAAGCATTATGCAACTGGCAAAAGATATGGGTATGACCGTTGAACAACGTCCCTTGTTGCTCGAAGAAATTGAAACTTTTGACGAAGTTGGTGCTTGCGGCACAGCTGCTGTTATCAGTCCCATCGGTACTATTATTGATATTGATAAGGGCAAGGAATATCATTTTTGTAAAGATGGTAAGGCAGGTCCCGTTTCTACAAAGTTGTATAATAAACTCGTTGGCATACAGTACGGCGATATTGAAGACACCCACGGCTGGACAGAAATAATTGCATAAGGTTCGTTTTCCGAATACAATATTTTAAGTCGTTTGAAGTTATACTCATAAATTTATCTTTATGAGAAGGATATTTTGTTTACTTTTCTGTATTATTCCAACGTATGTTTTTTTTGCACAAATACCGGTTGGTCAATGGAGAACACATTTGCCCTATGCACAAGGTTTATATGTCGAACCCGCTGCTAACCGTATATATTGTCTAACCCTTGGTGGCTTGTTTTATTTGAATAGTACCGATAACTCTATTTCCAAACTGGATAAAACAAATGGCTTGTCCGATGTTACTATTACCGCCATTAAATATATTCCCGACAAAGATGTATTAGTAATTGGATATGATAATGGAAATATTGATTTAATAAAAGGTAATCAAATAATAAATATTTCAGACATAAAGCAAAAAAACATTATCGGTAAAAAATCCATTAACACCATCTCTTATTTAAATCAGCAAGTCTATTTAGGATGTGGTTTTGGCATTGTTTTACTTAATATAGATAATGAAGAAATATTGGACAGTTATTTTATTGGTGCCAATGCGGCTAATGTTGACGTTTATTCCATTACCTTATCGCCAGATACTATCTATGCATCTTCCACCGAAGGTATTTATAAAGCATCGTTGCATTCCAACCTGTCCAATTTTCAAAACTGGTCTAAAGTGATGAATATACCAGCATTTAACAAATTTTTCAGTCATATTGTCTATTTTTCCAATACGTTGTTTGCTGTTTATAATTCCACTACTTGGGATGCCGATGTTATTTATAAAAATACCAACGGTACTTGGTTGCCGTATGATACTGCTATAAAGAATGTTTCCAACATGTGTGTTTCCGAAGGGAAACTAATTATTTCAGATTATTCACATGCCTTTGTCAGCGAAAACGACAGTTTATCAAATATTTATGGTGGACTTTATGCCAACACTATGGATGCCAAATTTGATAATCAGGGTAATATCTGGATAGCAGACAATAATCTTGGCTTGGTTTGGCATAAGATTAATACTCCCGACTGGCTATACGAAAACGCTAAACCCGATGGTCCTGCTCATTTGGACTGTATGCGATTGGCTTGTTCGGGAAATAATGTGTGGATAACACGTGGCGGTTTAACCAGTTCACTCAATAATCAATGGAACGCTTGTGAAATATACAGATTCAACAATGAAAAATGGAACACCTATTCTTATCCAAATACAACTTCACTGGCAAATGTTTTTGATGTGTGTACGGTGAAAATAAATCCTAAAAATAATAAACAGGTTTACTTTGGCTCGTATGGCAGTGGAGTTATTGAATGGAATAACGGAACGTTTACTGTTTATAATGATACAAACAGTCCACTACAGAACATTATCGCTGGAGGCCCTTATGTTCGCGTTACAGGGCTTGATTTTGACAAAGATGGTAATTTATGGATTGTTAATTCTGAAGTACAGAATAATCTTACTTTACGTAAAACCAATGGCGACTGGAAATCGTTTTCATTGATTAGTGCTATGGGTGGAACAAAAATTACCAGTGATATTTGTTGTGCCAGCAATGGAATAAAATGGATAATAATGTCTAAAGGAGGCGGTTTTATGGCATTCTCCGATAACGGTACACCCGACAATACAGCAGACGATAAAGCAAAACTCTTACAGGTACTTGATTCGGATGGGCAAACCATTTCCAATGATGTTTTTTGTATCAAAGAAGATAAGGATGGACTGCTATGGGTAGGAACTTCTAACGGACTGGTATATTATGACAATACAGAGAGTGTATTTGACAATAATACTTTTTATGCTCAACGTATAAAACTTCCCAATGGTATTCCAGGTCAAGCCAATTATCTTTTTGAATCGGAAAGTATAACCGCCATTGCCATAGATGGTGCCAACCGCAAATGGGTAGGAACGATCTCGGGAGGCGTTTTTTTGATGTCTTCTGATTTTAATAAACAATGGTATCATTTTACTATCGAAAACAGCCCATTATTGTCCAATAATATTTATGATATCTCTATTGACCCCGAGTCGGGAGAAGTATTTTTTGCCACCGATAAGGGTGTTTGCTCATATAGAAGTACCGCCACCGAAGGACTTGAATTTAATCATCATGTAGAAGTATTTCCGAATCCTGTTAAGGAAAATTATGCTGGAATTATTTGTATTCGTGGCTTGGTAAGCAATGCACATGTTAAAATTACGGATATAGCCGGCAATCTGATTTTTGAAACTACTGCCGAAGGTGGACAAGCCAATTGGAATGGGAAAAATACACAGGGCAATCGCGTTCATACAGGCGTTTATCTGGTATTTGCCACTAACGATGACGGTTCTGAAGCCTGTGTTAGCAAATTACTTTTTATCAATTAATTCATAATAAGACTGTATAAACTTGTGCTATTTTTATCGGATTTTACATAAGGGTTTGTTGATTTCACAAGGGTTTTGTGAAATATTTTTTAATGAACTTGTTAGCAAGTCGGTATAAATGAATTGAATTTACACAGATGTTATAGGTAATTGCCCAAAAAAAATAGTGTAAAAAATATTTGGAATAAAAAAAATGAGTAATT
>CAYSIN010000082.1:0-11931 GCA_964431135.1 uncultured Bacteroidales bacterium | reverse complement strand
AACGAGAATTTTTTGTAACTTTTTGTTTCGAATGACAAAAAGTTTGAAAAAAAAAAGTTAACATAGTTGCAACATTTTTCGCTAAAAGTCTTGTCATTGCTGACGAGACAAATAATTTCTTATAAATACGACATTATATAATTCATATTTAATAGGATAGATACTTTTTAAGGAACGACTAATTATCTTGTTAGCAAGTCGGTATTATTTTTTCTATTTTCTATCAAATTATCCTGCCCAACCTTCTCTGTCAAGACTTCTATACTGAATGGCTTCGGCAATATGCTCTACTTTGACCGATTCAGAACTTTCAAGGTCTGCAATGGTTCGTGACACCTTAAGAATACGGTCGTAAGCACGTGCCGATAATCCTAAACGATTCATCGCATTTTTCAATAAAGCCAAGCCCGTATCATCGGGCAAAGCATATTTTTGAATTTGCTTGTTGTTGATTTGTGCATTGCAATGCACACCTTCCAAATTCTTGTATCGTTGTTCCTGAATTTTTCGTGCTGTTACTACACGTTGTCTGATTTGTTCGCTTGTTTCTGTTTTTTGCTTATAGGCAGACAATTTTTCAAAAGGAACTGGAACCACTTCCAGATGAATATCTATTCTGTCGAGCAACGGTCCTGAAATACGACTTAAATATCTTTGACGCACTTGTGGTGAACAGACGCACTCTTTTTCGGGATGATTATAAAATCCGCATGGACAAGGATTCATAGAAGCCACCAGCATAAAACTGGCGGGATATTCTACACTAAACTTGGCTCGACTAATGGTAACTACTCTATCTTCTATTGGTTGACGCATGACTTCCAGAACAGTTCGCTTAAATTCCGGCAACTCATCCAGAAACAACACTCCGTTATGTGCCAAAGAAATTTCTCCAGGCTGAGGAAATGTTCCACCTCCTACTAGTGCTACATCGCTAATAGTATGATGAGGAGAACGAAAAGGACGTACGGTCATGAGCGATGAATTTTTATCAAGCAAGCCTGCTACTGAATGAATTTTGGTAGTTTCCAATGCTTCTTCCAGCGTCAACGGAGGCAGAATAGTAGGAATACGTTTTGCTAGCATGGTTTTTCCTGCACCCGGCGGACCAATCATGATAATGTTGTGACCTCCAGCAGCCGCAATCTCCAAAGCACGTTTTACATTTTCCTGTCCTTTTACATCCGAAAAGTCTATCTGATAATGATTATAATTTGAATAAAATTCTTCTTCAATATTAACCGAAATTTTTTTCAATGTATCTTCCCCTTCCAAAAAACGAATCACTTCAGTTAACGTTTCTACCCCATAAACATCAATTCCATCAACTACAGCCGCTTCACGAGCATTTACCGAAGGCAATATAATTCCCTTAAAACCTTCGTTACGCGATTGAATAGTAATAGGCAAAGCACCCTTAATAGGTTGAATAGCACCATCCAGCGATAATTCACCCATAATTACATACTGTTGAAGTATGTCGGTAGAAATCTGACTACTCGCCGCAAGAATACCAATGGCAATTGGTAAATCGTAAGCAGAACCTTCTTTTCGTATATCCGCAGGAGCAAGATTGATAATCAGTTTTTGTCCCGGCATCCTATAATTATTTGTTTTCACCGCCGATTCTATACGTTGCAAACTTTCCTTAACGGCATTATCAGGTAATCCTACCAAATAATATTTTATCCCCTGAATGGCATTTACTTCAATGGTAATGGTCGTGGCATTTATTCCATACACCGCACTGGCAAAAACTTTTACAAGCATATATATCTACTTCTTTAATAGAAATTATTAATCCATATAATTTAACAAAATTAGAATAAAAATGAATACAGCCTATTGAATTTTTAAAAATTGTATTTACATTTGCAAATTAGGTTTATTTATTAATCATATAAATATCTGCCAGTATGATAGTTAGACTTTTATGTCTCCTTGCATGTTTTTTTTGTCTCACACCATTATCGGCACAAGATACACTTATTAATTCATCATCGTTTGACACTTCTTCGGTAGGTCCTATGGATGATGAATACGACGAAGAAGAACCCGTACTATCATCCAGCAATTTATATTATACTCCAAAACTCAAAGATGATTTTTGTGATGTACCGGCATATCATCAGTACTTATTTTGGGATACGTTGGATATACATCCTTATGACAGTAAAATGAATCTGTTTAATGAAACAAGAATATTACCTTTGGTATCCAAGGATTCTATTTTTACATTTCCTGTAAAAAATTATCGTATTAATTCCGATTTCGGTTGGCGACATTGGAAATATCATTATGGGGTGGACTTTGGCGTTAACACAGGCGATTCTGTTTATGCCTGTTTTGATGGTATGGTTCGTATAGCCAAAAGAAGCAAATCGTATGGATATACGGTAGTCATACGTCACTATAACGGATTGGAAACGTTGTATGCCCATTTATCAAAACTGCTCGTTCATCCCAATCAAAAAGTTAAATCGGGAGACCTTATCGCTTTATCGGGAAATACAGGACATTCCACTGGTCCGCATCTTCATTTTGAAACTCGCTATTTAGGTGGTCCCTTCAATCCAAACCATATTCTTAATGTAAGCGAATGTAAACTTATTTCCGATACACTCCTTGTCAATAATGATTTATTCAGTTATTTGACCGAAGTTCACAAAGCCCGTTATCTGACAGTAAAAAAAGGGGATACACTTGGTAAATTAGCCCGCAAATACGGTGTTTCTGTTAATCGCTTATGTAAACTTAACGGCATAAGTCGTAAAAAAATATTACGTATAGGGCAAAAACTAAGATATACTTAAAAATTTTTAACAGCAGGATTTCCTGCAATAATGGAATAAGCATTATTTTTGCATAAAAAATGGAACCGGAAATCAACCAAAAACCAAAACACTCTATATACACTCTTTGGATGTTGATAGCCATATTTCTGCTTTTGGCTTCAAACATTTTTTTTATATATAAATTTTATACCATGCGTAAAGAAAAAGTGTATGTACAAGTAGAACTTAAAGATACCGAAAGTGAAAAAACTCAAATCGAAAATCAGTTAAACGATATGCTGACACAATATAATACACTCAAAACCGACAATAAAAAAATATCGTCTGAACTGGAACAAGAAAAACAAAAAATAAAAGACTTACTCGACGAAATCAAGAATATTAAATCTGCCAATGCATATCAAATCAATCAATATAAAAAAGAATTGGGTACATTACGGGAAATTATGCGAAGTTACATTGTACAAATAGATTCGCTCAATACACGAAATAAAATTTTAACTGAAGAAAACAGGAAAGTTAAAACCGATTTTCAACAAGTTGTAACCGAGAAGGAAAAATTGAATGAAAAAACACAGGAACTTTCACAAAAAGTAGATATAGCCAGCACATTAAGGGCTATTAACATTTCATCGGTAGCGGTAAACGACAGAGCCAAAGAAATTACCAAAGCAAAACATGCATCAAAACTTAAAATATGCTTTACCATCACACAAAATGCTATTGTTAATGCAGGCAATCGACTTGTTTATATTCGCATAGCACGACCCAACAAGGAAATATTAAAAAACCCGGATAATGAGTTATTTGATTTTATGAACGATAAAATCATGTATTCTGCCAAACGTGAAATTGACTACGAAAATAAAGATGTGGACATGTGTATTTATTGGAATAACGACGGCAGCCTTGATAAAGGAGTATATAATGTCGAAATCTATTGTGACGGAAAAGAAATAGGCACCGATACTTTTATGTTGAAATAAACATCAATCAATTTTTTCAAACATCTGGTTTCGTTGTCTTGGTATAAATCCTGCTTTTGAAATCATTTGTTTCATCTCGTCTATTTGAATAGTACATTTTTCCGCACCAGCAGATGAAACTACATTTTCTTCCATCATAACGGAACCCATATCGTCTGCACCTGCATGTAAACAAACTTGTGCAATATCTTTCCCAACCGTGAGCCACGAAGGCTGAATGTGGGGAATATTCTGCAAGACTATTCTACTTATGCAAAGCATGCGTATATATTCCGAACCGCTAACGGGTTTTAAGTCATATTTTTTCGATAACCGTGTACCTTTCAACTGAACTGGCCATAATACAAAATTTAAAAATCCGGGAGCATTTTCCGGTTTTTGCGATTGCAAATCGCGCAAGTAAATCAAATGCTGCATGCGTTCTTCCATCGTTTCAATATGACCAAACATCATGGTTGCCGATGTTACCAATCTTTTTTTATGAGCCACACGCATTACTTGTAGCCATTCGTCTGCCGAACATTTTGCCGGTGAAATAATTTTTCTAACTCTATTGCTTAATATTTCGGCACCGGCACCTGGAAGGCTATCCAAGCCTGCATCTATCAGCCTGTTTAGCACATGTTCTATTGACACATTCTCCTTTTGTGCCAAATAAAAAACTTCTGCTGGTCCTAACGAATGCAGTTTCAAGGCAGGAAATTCTGCCTTTAATTCTCTGTATAGCGTTTCATAAAAATTTAAACCCAAATCGGGATGTAAACCTCCCTGTAATAGCAACTGTTCACCTCCAATAGCGTACAATTCATTTATTTTTCCCCTATACTCATTCATACAGGTTATATAGGCATCTTTGCTTTGTTTGGTTCGGCAAAAATTACAAAATGCACAATGAACTTTGCACACATTAGTAATATTTACATTCCTGTCAATAAGCCAAGTAACTTCATTATCTGGATGCAAATTCATACGAATTTCGTGCGCCATTTGCATCAGTTCGGATAATGGAAGACTATAAAGACTTAACGATTCCGATAAGGAGACATCATTTTTTAAATAATCCATCCTCAAAATTAAATAATTTACTTAATCCTTTCTATGAATAAATCATCGAAATAAGCAGGGTTATTTTTATCAGAATTCCAGCAATAAATTTTAATACTCTCATCATTTAATATTTCGGGAACAATAAAATTTACTTCTATTTTATCCCAACCTTTTAAAGAATCGGATGGAACTGAAAAAAAATGATAATATTTATCTTTTGGACCCTCTATAACCAAACCTGCATCAGGATTATTATATCTCCAAACGGAGATTCTATAACATTCCCCTGATTTTAATTCACTCAGAGCACAGGTTAATGTATATTCAAACTGACTGTTGGCTTTGGCAGATATTTTTCCTGAAAAAGCATACTCTCTGCTTCTGGTTACAGCATCGCCAATTAATATTCCCTGACTATTAATAAAATTATTGTTTATGCTGTCATATTGTTCAAGGTCAAAAATCAAAGGCGTATTAGAAATAGATTTTGACGAATCGTATTCTACCATAAAATATTTTTCGTAAGGATTGTTTGTGGCTTTAATCAAAGAATATTTAGTATCCAATTGTCTATTTATTCCATGTAATCTATCATTCAATACATGTTCCAAATTCGGTTCATTAGAATACAAAATAAGTTGTCTGTGTTTCTTCAATAAATCCGTAAAGTTGTATAATTCCCCCCAACGATAAAATTTTTTGTTCCAATCGCTATAAAAATAGGTAACCGGATAAATCTGTTTTAAAATCGCCGCATATTTATTGCTTACTTTAGTTCCTCCAAGCCATCCTAATCCAAAGTATATCCCATATTCTTTAAATGAAGTTCCATAATAGGTTGGTAAAATCAATACAGGTGTATCCTTAATATTTTTATTCATAAAGTTTACCGCTTCAAGATATTTGTTTCTCTTATTTATTAAACTGTTATGTTCTTTAAACGACCTTGATGATTCATTCACAACCAAAATGAAAACAAATATCACGATGGGAGAAAAAATAATATATTTCCATTTTTTTAGTAAATTTCTTGAAAAAATATGAATTGCTAACAATAACGCAGGAATTTGCAATAAAAGGACGGTAATCATATAATAGTATTTGAACTGCTTGGCAACCAATAATATCATAATAATCGTTGTCAAGTATATTCCTAACATGGCTTTATAAAGTTTATCATTTTTTTGTTTTACTTTCAATACAGGTAAATGATAAATAATAACAGATACCGTATTTAATAGAAACAATTTAAAGAAAACACTATCGCTAAAGAAAATGTAAGTAAAATTATTTTTGAATGTATTAATATCAATAATGGTTTTATTACCGACACCATACTGTCCTGAATGTACAAAATTATCCCAGTACCAGTAAAAAAAAGCATTCCATCGGTTAAATATGGCAAAACCAAAAACACAAAATGAAAAAATAGATAAGAGAACATAAGCACTTTTTTTCTTATATCCATCCAATAATAAGAAAGGTATAATAGCAATAGGCAAATACATTAATTTGGTTGCAGCAATAAAACCAATAGTAATAGAAAACCAAACGACATATTTATCAATCACTTTTTCTTTTACAGGCATGTAATGAATATACTTGAAAATAAGAATTATCAAAATCAAAACTCCTATGATGATTAAATTTTCAACCATAATACGTCGCATAAAATCATACATAAGCCAAGAACTAAACACTGCCAATTGAATAAATAATCCGGAAAAAATATTTTTATTAAAACTTTTATAGACGCAATAACCAGTAAAAAATAATACAATAGACGTTAGAAGTATTATCGAAAAATTGATTCCATGCAAGTACACTTCTGGATTTTGTAAAACATCTATATTTAAAGGTGTTCCTAATCTAAACAAATGTATAATAGATATAATAACAGCACAATAAACTTGTAAGGGGGTTGCAGGTCCAGTAACTACATAAGGTAAACTGAAATTAAGTAAATTAAGGCCATTTAATAAAAAAGCATATTCCGAATCACAGGTAAATAAATGATATGCACCAATTTCAGATGAAACAAATAAGCCTATATAAAGAAAAACAATTGGTAAAATCAGAAATAATGCTATTTTACCAATATTTAACGATAAAAAGTTAAACAATCTCATAATATCTCTCTTACTTTTGTAACTATATATTCCAATTCTTCTTTCTTTAAATCATAGTACATGGGCAACCTTATAAGGCATTCTGAAAAAAAATCGGCATAAGGAAGTTCACGACCATCATGCTTATTTTTATAATAAGGGGATTGATGAAGTGAGAGGTAATGAAATACTGCAAGAATTCCATTTCTCTTTAATTCATTAAGTAACTTTCCCCTGGTTTGTGCATTGATGCATACTAAATAAAACATATGGGCATTGTTGGTTGCATACTCAGGAATAACAGGCAATTTGATTAATCCTTTTTCTTCTAATGGTTTTAAATTCTGATAATAAAATTGCCAGATTTTCTTCCGTTTTTTTTGAATTGAATCAAGATTCTCAAGTTGAGCGAATAAAAATGAGGCTGTAAGTTCTGAAGGTAAAAATGATGAACCGATATCCACCCATCCGTACTTGTTCACTTCACCTCTAAAAAATTCTGCACGATTTGTTCCCTTTTCCCAAATAATTTCAGCCCTTCTAACCAGTTTTTCATCATTAACTACCAGCATCCCGCCCTCTCCCGAAATAATATTTTTGGTTTCATGAAACGAAAAGGTGGCTAAATGTCCAAAACTTCCCAACGGCTTTGACTTGTAATATGAATCTATAGCCTGTGCCGCATCTTCAATTAACACTAAATTGTATTTATTGGCAAGAGTAACAGCTTTGTCCATATCGCAGGCAATTCCAGCATAATGAACAACAACCAGGGCTTTTGTTTTGTCGGTTATCAAATCTTCTACTTTATCTAAATCAATATTCGGCGTTTTATCTCCGCTATCGGCAAAAACAATTTTGGCACCCCTTAGTACAAAAGCATTTGCTGTAGAAACAAAGGTAAACGATGGCATAATAACTTCATCACCTTCTTTAATTTCGGACAATATGGCTGCCATTTCTAATGCATCGGTACAACTTGTGGTAAGCAGGCACTTTTTAAATCCGTATTTTTTTTCAAAAAAATCGTGACATTTTTTGGTATAAAAACCATTGCCAGAAATCTGACCCTTTTCTAAAGCGTCTTTAATGTACATCAACTCATTTCCTGATAAAAAGGGTTTATTAAATGGTATTTTCATCATTTAATTATTGAATTTCATTTTACAAAAGTGATAATTAACTGATAAATTAAGAATAATAAAAGCATTTATAAAATCAATTTTTAAAATTATAGATTTCAATTTCATCTTTTACCATGACATTTCAATTTGCAAAAATATAGGAACAATAACTAAATACCAAATAATAATTAGTCACCCCATAAAAAGTGCCTATCCTATTAAATATGAATTATATGATATGGTTTTTATATGAAATTATACCGACTTGCTAACAAGATAATTAAAACAATTCGCTTCGCTTTTGTTTTAAAACGGTTAGTCTGTCGGCATCCCGTCTCGTCATTATTGACGAGATTAGAGTTTGACGGGATAAAATTCATTTCATTCTTTTGTAGCGGTGGTATAAACGGAGTTTTTAAGGAGCAACTGATTACATTCTTTTTTGTTTATAAAAGTATTATTTTTGTCCAAAATATTAACAGTTATGGATAATATAAACTTTTCTCCAGTAGAAAGCTCACGATTTTTACTGAATATTCACAGAGGTAGTTTACCAGATTTTAAAGTATCTGAAATTAAAAACTATATTATTTCAAACAATGTTGATGTATTAATTTTACGATTATCAAGCTCTTCCATTGCCTCTCACAGTAATTTATATAATACAGGATTTGACATCATTCACGCTGACAGCCTCGTATATTACAAATCAAATATAGAATCAACTGAAATAAATCCATTAAAAAACAAACTGAATTTTGTTCAGATTAATAGCACAAATAATGAAAAACTAAATGAAATAATTCCAATAATATTTAAAGAATATCAAAATCATTATTTTTCTAACCCCTTCTTAGATAAAGAAAAAATAATTGAAGGATATATAGAATGGGCAAAAAACTATTCCGGTATAGAAGAAGGAAAAATTTCATGGCTAATTTATTATGAAAATGAAATAGCAGGATTTGCCACTTGTTCATTTAATGAGCAGAAAAAAGAATGTGAAGGTGTTTTATACGGTGTAATGCCCAACTTTTCAGGTCAAGGAATTTATTCTGATATAATTCGTTTTACACAAAAATATTTTAAAGAAAAAGGTTATACAAGAATGTTAGTCTCTACCCAACTTCAAAATATTGCTGTCCAAAAAGTATGGATTCGCGAAGGCTTTGTTATTGATTATAGCTATGAAACATATCACATCAATGCTTTTCTTAATTACTCTATTCACCCTGTAAAAACTACGAGTTTTATTATTACTGATGAAATCATTGAAGATTTTGCAAAATTTTCAGGTGACAGAAATAAACTTCATTTTGACAAAGAGTTTGCTCAAAAAATTGGATTTAAAGACAGAATTTCTCATGGCATGATCACTCAATCTTATTTGTCTAAAATATTTGGCATTGATTACCCAGGTGATGGAACATTATATTTATTAAATAAAAATATTTTTCTTGCCCCAGTCTATATTAATATTGAATATAAAGTTGCTATTTCTACTTATTTTAAAAATGAAAATGGACTTTATTATATTTTAGCAAATGTAACTGACAAGGAAGGAAATATCTGCTTATTATCCTATAATTATATGCTAAAAAAGCAAGTTTAACCTTATTCTTTTTTAATAACTGACCTTATAATAAAAATAGGTCTATTTTTTGATTGCTCGAATGTTTTCCCCACATAAAGACCAATCATTCCCAAAATAGCTATTATTAATCCCGAAAAAAAACAAATAGAGACAATAATACTGGTGTATCCCATTTGTAAAATTTCACCAGATAAGTATCTGATAAAAATAATTAAGGCAAAAATAATAGAGACCAGAGATATAAACAAACCAGTTTTTACAACAATTCTAAGCAATTTATCCGAAAATGATAAAATAATATCCATAGCCAAATGGATTAATTTTCGCAACGAATAGGAAGTTTTACCACAGGTACGCAAATCATGAGTAACATCTAAAGTCGTAGATTTAAAACCTACCCATCTTACCATTAAAGGCAAAATACGAATGGTATCTTTCATGTTAAGAACTTCCTGTATTACTGGACGACTGTATATTCCAAAATTTCCAATAGTGTGGTCTTGCTTGGTTTCAGATAGATATTCCAATGTTTTATAAAACCATTTGGAAAATAATCGTTTATAAAAGGTATCATTTCTGAATTTTCGGCTTGCAAAAACAATATCAACGTTTTCAGAGATAGCCTTCTCGTATAATCGTTTAATATCCTTTGGGTTGTCTTGCAAATCACAATCCATTACGACTACCCATTCTCCCGAAGAATAAGTTAAACCTGCTGTTATAGCCTTATGTTGACCAAAGTTTCTTGATAATTCAATCCCTACAACTCTATTATCATTATTGGCAAGTTCCTGTATCTTTAGCCAATCTTCCATCGGTCCGCCATCATAAACAAAAATTATTTCAAAATCCAAATCATCGCAAGCTATTTTTACTTGTTCATATAGCAAATCTAACGACTCTGAACATTTATATACAGGAACAACGATTGAAATATTTTTCATAATTATAAAAAAGTTTTTAGTCAAATAAGTTATATTTTAGAATCACCCATATTGCCCTCAGTCCATCTTTCCAGTTAATTTTTTTTCCGTCTATATATGTTCTTCCATAATAGGAAATGCCTACTTCATAAATGCGGATATTTTTTATTTTGGCTATTTTGGCAGTAATTTCCGGTTCAAACCCAAATCGTTTTTCTTTTAATTTTATATTTTTTACAACATCTGTTTTAAAGGCTTTATAACAGGTTTCCATGTCTGTCAAATTCAAATTAGAAAATACATTACTGAGCCAAGTTAACAATGTATTTCCTACTTTATGCCAATAATATAAAACTCTGTGTGGATTACTTCCAACAAAACGGCTACCATAAACGACATCGGCAAAACCATCGCAAATTGGTTTAATCAGACGGTTATATTCCAAAGGATTGTATTCCAAATCGGCATCCTGAATAATTATAATATCACCCGATGCCAATTCTACACCTTTTTTAATGGATGCACCTTTACCTTGATTTTTAGGATGTACAAAATATATAATATTTTCACTTTGATGTTCTGATATAAATGTTCTTATTAATGACGAAGAATTATCGGTAGATGCATCATCAACAATAATAATTTCCTTATTTATCTGATTAATCAAAGGTACACTTATAACTCTTTCAAGTAATGGAATAACAAACTTTTCTTCGTTATAAACGGGTATAATTATGGAAAGTGTAGATATAAAATTATTCATACACGAAAGTAGTGTAAATTTATTAGAAAAAAAAAGGCTGATAAAATATCAGCCTTTAATAAAAGTCGGCGGCTACCTACTCTCCCGCGAGTTGCAGTACCATCGGCGTTCATGGGCTTAACTTCTCTGTTCGGAATGGGAAGAGGTGGAACCCCATGGCCATAGCCACCTTAAGATTTAATTAATGTATAAAATACATCAACTTATTTCAATTATACTAAGTATATAATTTGAAACAAAATATCAAAGACGTTTGGAAGAAAAACATATTACCGTCTTGAAAATAAAGTTTTTGGGCAATTAGTACTGCTCAGCTTTGACATTACTGTCTTTACACCTGCAGCCTATCAACGTCGTAGTCTACGACGACCCTTAAATGAAAACTCATCTTGAAGTTGGCTTCGCACTTAGATGCTTTCAGCGCTTATCCAGTCCAGACGTAGCTACCCTGCAATGCAGCTGGCGCCACAACAGGTACACTAGAGGTCTGTCCGACTTGGTCCTCTCGTACTAAAGTCAGGTCTTCTCAATTTTCAAACGCCCACCACAGATAGGGACCGAACTGTCTCACGACGTTCTGAACCCAGCTCG
>CAYSIN010000081.1:0-11955 GCA_964431135.1 uncultured Bacteroidales bacterium | reverse complement strand
AAAGTTAACATAGTTGCAACATTTTTCGCTAAAAGTCTCGTCATTGCTGACGAGATAAATAATTTCATATAAATACGACATTATATAATTCATATTTAATAGGATAGGTACTTTTTAAGGGACGACTAATTAAGCATAATAAATACAGAAAGCATTACAAATCATACGTATAATTTTTTTTAAAATAAAAGTTGTATTAATTTTGAAGTCAAAAAAAATAAGTATGAGTATTTTGGTAAATAAAAAATCACGGGTATTAGTTCAGGGATATACGGGTGGTGAAGGTACATTTCATGCAACGCAAATGATGGAATATGGAACAAATGTAGTTGGTGGTGTTACACCTGGGAAAGGAGGCACTATGCATTTGGACAGGCCAGTATTTAATACTGTTTCCGAAGGTATTAAACAAACAGATGCCAACGTATCTATAATTTTTGTACCATCGCCCTATGCCGCAGATGCTATTTTGGAAGCAGCCGATGCCGGTATAAAACTCATTATTGCTATTACCGAAGGAATTCCTGTACAGGATATGATACAGGTAAAGGCTTATCTAAAACATAAAGATTGTCGTTTGATAGGTCCTAATTGCCCGGGTATTATTACTCCGGGTGAAGCCAAAGTGGGCATCATGCCCGGTTTTATTCATCAAAAAGGTATAATAGGAATTATCAGTCGTAGCGGCACATTGACTTATGAAGCAGTTGACCAAGTTACCAAATTGGGTTTGGGAGAAAGCACCTGTATAGGCATTGGTGGCGATCCAATTATTGGAACAACAACCCTTGATGCAGTACAACTCTTTATGGAAGATGACGAAACCAAAGGCATTATTATTATTGGTGAAATAGGTGGTCAAATGGAAACGGAAGCTGCCAAATGGATTAAAGAACATAAGTCAAAACCTGTGGTAGCGTTCATTGCTGGACAAACAGCACCCAAAGGCAGGCGTATGGGACATGCAGGTGCTATTATTGGCGGTGATGAAGATACGGCGGCTGCTAAAATGAAAATAATGCAGGAATGCGGTATTGCAGTAGTGCAATCACCTGCACACATTGGTATAACTATGAAAAATCAACTAAAATAATAAATATATGGATTTGTTAAAAGACAAAGTGGTTATTGTTACAGGTGCTTCCCGTGGTATAGGCAGGTGTATTGCTACGCGTGCAGCACAGGAAGGGGCTCATGTAGCCTTTAGTGATATACGGGTAGATGAAAATATGATATCGCTTGAAAAGGAAATTAACGAATTGGGCGTTAAGGGCAAAAGTTATGTGTCCGATGCTTCCAAACACGAAGATTCACAAATATTTGTTGACGAAGTAATCAAAGATTTTGGACGCATAGATGTTCTAGTAAACAATGCAGGTATTACACGCGATTCATTATTGATGCGAATGACCGAAGAACAGTGGGACATGGTTATTAACGTTAATTTAAAATCTGTATTTAACTTGACCAAAGCCGTACAAAAATATATGCTGAAACAGCGAAGCGGTTCTATTATTAATCTTAGTTCAGTAGTGGGTGTGGGTGGCAATGCAGGGCAGGCAAATTATGCAGCCTCCAAAGCAGGAATTATTGGATTTACCAAATCGGTGGCAAAGGAACTGGGTAGCCGTAATATCCGATGCAATGCAGTGGCACCGGGCTTTATAGAAACAGATATGACTAAAACATTGTCCGAAGATGTAATAAAAGAATGGTATGAAAAAATACCCATGAAACGCGGAGGTTCTCCTCTTGAAGTTGCCAATGTTGTATTGTTTTTAGCAAGTGACCTGTCTTCTTATGTAAGCGGTCAGGTGATAAATATTTGTGGAGCTATGCAAACATAAAACAACGCACAGAAGACTTAATGTATGTGTTAAACTTTATCATCGACTTATACCAATGATTGTAAAAAATCTAATTTATTCCTTTATTTGGTCAATAAAGGATTTCTCATTTATCAGAAAAAAACTTTGTTGAACGGAACGGTGAAATAGTTTCCTTTTTTTTTGCATTAATTGATAAATGGGGAATACCTGCTTTTGCTCAGCATAATTTATTATTTTATTCAGAATATTCTTTTCAGAAGTATATCCAATGGCAGATTTAAACGGCTTGAAACGTACAGGTGATGGGTACAATACTCTAATTTTTTCAAAAGCATTTTTTGTATAAAAATAATCCCATGAATCAGGTGCCGTATGTAAAACATTTTTATTTAGAGATATTAAATTTTCTGCTACATTTCTTGTCAATAAATAGGCTGCTCCTCCTGTTAATCCTTTTAATTGAATTGGAAAACTTAGTAATCCATCTTTAAGTTTTTTAGAATGTATGGTACTAATTCCTATTTTATAACTTGTATTTACAGTTCTAAAATCTAATAAAATAACTTCATTTATGGAAATTTCATTTAATAAATCATTGAGTATATCTTGAATATTTATCGGTAGAATAACATCATCTTCAATAAAAAAACCGACATCCATTTTTGTTTTTAAAAATGCTTCATACGCTTTTGTTTTAGAAAGCACACAAGCAATATTACCTTTGGTAAGCCATGATTCAAGTTTATTGAAATCATCAACATTGCAAATGCGTTTAATCTCATCATCTGCTAAATTGTTTTTATCAATTGCCTCTATTTCAACGTAATCTAAGCCCAGTATTTTAAGATGATGAGTAATATAATTATATCTTTCTTTATTTGATAAAAGAGTTGTAACGTATGTTTTCATATTTAATAATCTATGATTCGCATTTATAATTAAAAAATTTATGGAATAGTTTTTTAATAAAATCAAATATTTTTCTTACAAAAAAAGGTGAAGCAATATAAATTTTCCTTTGATAATATGAAAAGCATGATTCTACAGGACGTTTGGATGTATCAATGTAAATATTTTCTTTTTTAGATAGTTTTATAGTTTCCCTCATCCATATTCCCTGTGTAATGGCAGAGCATAAATATATAAAAGGTCCATGAACATAGTTTAATGCTGGATTTCCTTTAACGCTTAATGTTGTATATGATTGACTTCGAGAACTTCCTTTCGTCTCAAATTCCCAAGGAGATTCACCTTCTTTAATAATTTCCAACCATTTTTTTTTATTCCATAAACCTGTTTGAAGAGATATTTTATATTTTTGACCGTTTTCAATAATTCCAAAACGTTGGTCTTCTTCCAATAATTTATAATTCCACCATTCCTTGACATATTTATTAGGAAAGGCAGCCAGTAGCATAAAAAGAGCATTATGACGTTTAGAAATATCTATACAATCATTTAGTAATGAGGCATCTACAGGTTTATAAAGAAAATAATCTTCCAGTAAAAGTATGATATAATTATAAGGAATTTGTTCAATTATTCGCTTTGTTTCTGTTGACCAGTCAGTAATAATACCTGAATTTAAAGTAATAACAGATGGATGTTCGAATTTTAAATAGTTAGTTCCTAAATAAACTGGGTAAGGACATGTTGGAAAATATTTGAAAAAGAATGAAAAAAAAGGATTCCATACATCTGAATATTTATCGCAAGATAATACTAAAAGGGCAGTATCGTCAGAATTGCTCATATCTTACTATTCTTTTTTTTAAAAAAAATATTATTGAACATAATAGAAAATAATTCATATCCCATATTTTTCAACATATAATATTCTTCGGTTTCTAATACAGAATTCATTTCAAAATTTAATTAAATAATGGTTTATGGTAGAGTCCAAAATACGAGCATAAGTTTTTTCTTTCCACCAAAAATACGAAGATTTATTTATCATCCCATATTTAATTTGATGCTTATTGATTATAGGTAATGGGTCTTTTAATGCTAAAAAATACGTTTGATAATATTGACTTATCACAGGATTATGAGCCTTATAAAAAAAATCAAACAATTTATCGTTGTTTGAAAAAAGGTGTAATATATCGTTTCGATTATAATGGGTCAGGTTTTTATTATAAAAATCGCAAAGTTCGTTATTCTTAAAAATTTTACATAATCTTAAACGATGATAATTATATGAACAAGATAAATAGTTATGAAAATACCATCCATAAAATATTTTAAATTGTGTTGAATCCATTGCATTATTTGATGATAAAAATGAAAGAACTTGTAAATCAATTTTATTTTCGAACGACCCAATAAAAAAGAAAATTGTACTGTTACTGACCAAAATTGGATTTGAGTATTTATAATTTTGCCATGCATTAGCTATATTGCTATCGACAATTACGTTATAATATATTCCGTTTTTTATCTTTTTTATTTCATTTATATTAACCAAGTTTTCTTTCATTCTTTGATTATTATTTAAATTAAAATTAACTTTGGGTAAAACTAAAAAAGAAATAATAAGAATTAATCCAGTGAGTACTACTTTGTTTATCATATCTTTTTTATATGATAATATAAAGTTGATGAAAACAATGATAGAAATGAAATATATTATTTGAATAACTTCATTAAAATGCCAATTTTCATATATGGCGTTTTTATCTATCAGTGTGTGAAAATGGGCTATCAATAATGAAAAGGTAAATATATAAAAGACACCGCTTTTTATAGTTGACTTCTTATAAAAAATATTGCTTATAATGGGCCATAGTGAAAATATAAATAAACATACTAAAAGAATGAAGCGTGAAAAATCAATGGAAGGTAATATGGAATTTACCTTATTAATAATTGATATAACTTCATAGTAGTCTGGTAAATATTTTTTTGAGATGAAATTAGTAATAAGAAATAATACTATTCCAGAAAGAGGATAGATGAAGTAAATCAACCATTTTTTTAACGAATATTTTTTTATTAATAAGTATAATCCTATACAAAAATAAATAGAGAGCAAAAAGAGCATAGCAAAAGCGTAAGATAAAAATGAAATGAATACTAATATGGAAAGGTATTTTAAATATTTAATATTTAATTCACTCATGTATTGATATACAAGATAAATTCCTGCAACACTCAATATAAAACATGCCTGATTTGCATAACTTCTATAAAAACACGTAAAATTAAAGAAAGTAAATACCAGTATTAATAATATTTTTAAAAGTGAATATCCGTTTAAGAGTTTGTCAAAAATTTTTAAAAGGAAAAGATTGGTTATAAATATAGCAAGAGTGGCAATGATAAGATTTGCCAAATAAGCATTAAAACCAACGAGAATTAATAAAATGATGGGTATCATGGGAACGAAGTTCATGATTAGAGTTGGATTCAGTATTACTAATTGGGCATATTCCCATGTAACATCTCCCTTTATCCAGCCTGCAATATATTTTACCCGAACCATATAATCTGAAAAATCAACAATATTGTCAAAATAGGCAAAAAGAAAATCTGTAAAAGAAAAATCGCTAAATTGTATCAGCCATAAAAAAAACAGGTAAATAACAGGGAGTAAACTTATTATCGATATACCAATAATATTTTTTTTCATTAAATGATGTTTTACTTAATATTATATAGTGTCAATACAAAATTAATAGTGTCAATACAAAGGTAGAAAAAAATCAGTAACTAAGGATTTTGTTAATTTTACCATGATTTATTTTTCCACTTTTATTCTATCCTGTAAAATAGATGAATATTCCCTTGCCAGTTTGATGTCATAATCTTCATAGGATTTTTTTGCCCATGGCAAAGCCACATCTGTATTTCCGAGTACTTCGTTAGCAACGGCAATATTGAGGCATGCTCTTCCTGCATTTTTACGGTTAGGATGTTTGGCCAGTTCGTTCCATATATCAATAGCACCTTGCCAGTTTGCAACTTCAGTTTTACGAAAAGCATTTTCAAAATCCCTCTTGCATGAGCCTTTTCCACGTTTAAAAAATTCTCGCTGTACAGTATAATATCCAGGTAAAAAACGTTGTACATATTGTTTTCCTGCGGCATAAGATGTTTTTCGTAAAACATCGGGAAGTACTAATGCAATGGTCGAAACAGTAACATCAAAACCCAAAAACGTTGTACTTTGATATTCATCCGCAATATTTTTTGTAGCAGGGTTATATAAACGCCAAAAACTATATACATTCATGGTGCCATGACTGGGGACGGAAGGTTTTACATCATTCCCGTGTATTACATTATCTAATTGATGAGTAACGGTTGAAACAGCCAAATCTGAATTTGAATCAAACGTCTCGAGCACCAGCAAGGCATCTGCCTTTGTTGAATCGCATACAGAACGTACTTCCTTCCAATCAAGCAGTTCGGGAACCTGTCGTGTCCCTGTTCCATAGTAACGTGTTTTTGTAGGAATAACGATTTGTATTCCTTTCCAGCCATTAATGCCATCAAATACACCTTTCAGGCATTCATCGGAAGCCTTGCGATCCGAGCCTGCAACTTCAGCAGTAACTATCGATTCGGTTATGTTTTTAGATTTATCTTGTTCTTTGGTTAATGAACGATTGATGACCGCAATTGTTTTTACATTTTCTGGTAAATAGGCAACCGGTGAAAGCGGATAATTTAATCGAACATAACCGTATTTACTGCAACTAAACAAAAAAGTTGTTAATAATACGAGCGATAAAAAAATATTTTTATTCATAAGAAAAATTGGTATTAGTTTATTGTACCAAAATTACAAAAAATATTTTATTAATAGATTACCCTATTTTTGCAAATTTAGTATAAGGGATTAAAACATCTGGAATATTGATTCCATTGGGTGTTTGATTGTTTTCCAACAAGGCGGCTACAATGCGAGGCAGTGCCAGTGCACTTCCGTTAAGTGTATGACAGGGAATATTTTTTTTGGTTTCTGCATGTTTATATCTCAGTTTTAATCGGTTTGCCTGAAATGATTCAAAATTGGAAACAGAACTTACTTCGAGCCATCGTTGCTGTGCCATACTGTAAACTTCTACATCGTAAGTCAGAGCAGAAGTAAAACTCATATCACCACCACATAATTTAACAATACGATAGGGAAGATTCAGTTCACTGACGAGCATTTCAACATGTTTTACCATTTCTTCAAGTTGTAAATAAGAGCGGTCGGGGTGTTCAATGACCACAATTTCTACCTTGTCAAATTGATGAAGACGATTTAATCCACGTACATCTTTACCATAGGAACCTGCTTCGCGTCTAAAACATGGAGTATATGCCGTATATTTTAACGGTAGTTCGCTTTCATTTAAAATAACATCTCTAAAAATATTGGTAACAGGTACTTCAGCGGTAGGAACCAGAAAAAAATTATCTAGTTCAGCATGATACATTTGATTTTCCTTGTCGGGCAACTGTCCTGTTCCAAATGCCGACGATTCATTCACCATAAAAGGAGGTATTACTTCGGTAAAACCTGCTGCCATGGCTTTGTCTATAAAGTAGGTTATCAAAGCCCGTTGAAGTTTTGCTCCTTTCCCTATATAAACTGGAAAGCCTGCACCCGTAATTTTATTGCCCAGTTCAAAATCAATAAGTGTGTATTTTTTTGCCAAATCCCAATGTGCCAAGCCCTGATTGGGGATGGCTTGCGGTCCGCCTGTCCTCATTATTTCGTTTTCTTCTGCTGTTTTTCCTTTTGGTACCGAAGGATGTGGTATATTAGGTAATGATATAATAAGGTTATTAATTTCTTTTTCTATTTCGAGCAGTTTATTTTGAAGGTTTTGAATATCTTGTTTGTAAAGATTGGTTTGCTGTTTTATTTGTTCGGCCTCTTCATTTTTTTTTTGACTGATTAGCATACCTATTTGTTTAGAGGTTTTGTTCAATAATGCTTGTTTTGAATCGGCTTCTGTCTGAGTGGTTCTTCGTTGAATATCCAGCATTTCTATTTTTTCAACTATAGAAGTAGCATCAAGATTTTTTATTTGCAACCTTGCAATGACATCTTCCTTATTATCCAGTATATATTTTAACGATAGCATATTGCATTTATTTTAATCCTACTCCAACGAATGATTATTTTTTTAACAGCCATTTTTTTACGTTAAAGTGATAGATATTTATAATTTGTATATAAATTCCGCGTTAAAATACGATTTCATCATTCCGATAGTTAAAATCGGTCGTTGGGAATTTTACTTAAGCACTCATCCATTGTTAGACGAGGTTCATTTTACTATTGAATGGGTTCGATAGAGACATACGACTTGTTGTTTGCCTTGCGTTTAAAAACAACTTTGCCATCTGCCAAGGCAAACAGAGTATGGTCTTTTCCCATGCCAACGTTGTTGCTTGGACGGTGAACAGTACCCCGTTGACGAACAATAATATTTCCAGCCTTTGCTACTTGCCCGCCGTATATTTTAACACCTAAACGCTTGCTGTGCGATTCACGACCATTGGTCGAACTTCCTGCTCCTTTTTTATGTGCCATAATGATTGATTATTTAATATGTATATCATCTATTTCAATTTGAGTAAAATATTGGCGATGTCCGTTTAATTTTTGATATCCATTACGGTTTTTCTTTTTAAATACCAATACCTTATCACCTTTTAAATGCTTAATTACTTTGGCTGATATGGAGACATTCTCAACGTAAGGAGTACCAACGGAAATCTTGCCGTCGTTGTCGGTAAGTAATATTTTGTCAAATTTTACAGAAGCACCTTCATCTGCCGAAAGGCGATGTACAAACAGTTTATTCCCTTTTTCAACTTTAAACTGCTGACCTGCAATATCTACTATAGCATACATCATATAAACGATTATATTTTATTTTGGACTGCAAAGATAAATACTTTTTTTTAAATAGCAATCAAATATTCTATAAAATTTTTTTATGCATGTTTTTGGATAATTTTTTATCAAATCGGTATTTTTTAAAAATAAATTCCTAATTTTGTACGGAAGTCTTTGAAGTATTTTTCATGAATAAAGTTAGATTAACGGTAGTAGGATTATCATACAGTGAAACACATTCAGGTGCTTATGCACTAGTACTTCAGGAAGCAAATGGCGAAAAACGCATACCTATAATTATTGGTGCTTTTGAAGCACAAGCCATTGCTATTCAATTGGAAAATCTAAAACCGCCTCGTCCATTAACACATGATTTATTTGTCAGTTTTGCTTCAGCATTTAATATTAAGTTAGAAGAAGTTAATATATATAAATTAGAGGAAGGCTTGTTCTATTCCAATTTGGTTTTTAACTATAACCAAAAACAAACCATTATAGACAGTCGTACATCAGATGCCATTGCCTTGGCCATACGTTTTAAATGTCCTATTTATACTACGGATGAAATCATGGAAAAGGCTGGCATATTGCTTTCATTTGAAGATGAAAAGGAAAAAGAAAAAGAAGATGATAAGGAAGATACAAAAAAACAGGATAGAATTTTACCTTATACAAAATACAGCACCGAAGAATTGGAACAAATGCTGCAAAAGGCTATAGAAAACGAAAAGTATGAAGAGGCTTCTGCCATAAATGATGAATTGAAAAGAAGACGAAAAGATTAACAATCAATTTTAATTATTTACGAAATATGAATTTAAAACTCAGGTTAATTATCATGAATTTTTTACAGTTTTTTATCTGGGGTTCATGGTTGCTTACTATTGGTGCATATTGGTTTCAGAATAAAGGTTGGTCTGGTTCTGATTTTGGAGCAATTTTTTCTACCATGGGAATTGCTTCGCTTTTTATGCCAGCCATAGCAGGAATAATTGCCGACCGATGGCTTAATGCAGAAAAATTGTATGGTATTTTTCAACTTTGTGGTGCCATTTTGCTTTTTATGATTCCAAGTTTAAACAATCCTACGGCTATGTTTTGGGTAATGCTGGTGAATATGATGTGTTACATGCCTACCCTTGCATTAGCAATTACAGTTTCGTATGCATCAATGAAAGATGCCGGTATGGATGTTATAAAGGACTATCCACCTATACGTGTGTTTGGAACTATAGGTTTTATAGTTGCATTATGGAACGTCAGTTTACTTAAATTTGAAACATCGCCCATGCAATTTTATATTGCTTCCGGAGCGTCACTGTTGTTAGGATTATACGCATTTACACTTCCCAAATGTCCACCTAAAGGAAAGGGACAAAGTGCAAAACTAGTAGATGCATTGGGATTAAGAGCATTTACATTATTTAAAAGTACTAAAATGGCATTGTTCTTTATATTTTCATTGCTGTTGGGAGCATCGTTACAGTTGACCAATGCCTATGGCGATACTTTTTTGCACGATTTTTCCAAAATAGCCGAATATAAGGATGCTATTGCTGTTAAGTATCCTGCTATCATCATGTCTATATCACAAATGTCGGAAACACTGTTTATTTTAACTATTCCTTTTTTTATGAAACGATTTGGCATTAAAAAAGTAATGCTGATGAGCATGTTTGCATGGGTACTTCGCTTTGGTTTGTTTGCTTATGGAAATCCAACATCAGGTTTATGGATGTTAATTTTATCCTGTATTATTTATGGTATGGCTTTCGATTTTTTTAATATTTCCGGTTCTTTATTTGTCGAAACACAGGCACCCGAATCTATTAGAGCCAGTTCACAGGGTTTGTTTATGATGATGACTAATGGATTTGGAGCCTTTCTTGGAAGTTTTTTCAGCGGAAAAATTATTGACATTTTTTTCAAAAGACCTGATGCTACCTTTGACTGGCACGGAATATGGCTCGCCTTTGCCAGTTATGCTCTTGTCGTTGGTATTTTGTTCGCTATCTTTTTTAAACACAAACACAATCCAAACGAGATTACAAGTTAGATTTAAAAATTAAAATATTAAATTTGAAATTTGAATTCATAAATCTGAAAACGTAATATGGTATGAAACCTTATCTAGATATATTGCAGTATGTACTTGAAACTGGTGTAGTTAAGCAAGACCGTACAGGCGTTGGGACAAAAAGTGTTTTTGGTCAGCAGATGCGTTTTGACTTATCCAAAGGGTTTCCTTTGGTTACGACCAAAAAAGTACATTTAAAATCCATTATTTACGAATTGCTTTGGTTTTTGCGTGGCGATACTAATATTCAATTTTTAAAGGATAACAACGTTAGCATTTGGGATGAATGGGCAGACGAAAAAGGCAATTTAGGTCCCGTGTATGGTCATCAGTGGCGTTCATGGAATACAGCAAATGGTAAAACCATAGACCAGATTACAGAAGTAATAGAAGCCATCAAGCATAATCCCGATTCGCGTCGATTGCTGGTAAGTGCTTGGAACGTGGCAGATATCAACAAAATGGCATTGCCTCCCTGTCATATTCTTTTTCAATTTTATGTATCACAAGGTAAATTGTCTTGCCTTTTATATCAACGCAGTGCCGATATGTTTTTAGGTGTTCCGTTCAATATCGCTTCGTATGCATTACTTACCATGATGGTTGCTCAGGTATGTAACTTAAAAGCGGGTGAATTTATCCACACAATGGGCGATACACATATTTATTTAAACCATATACAGCAGGTAAAATTGCAACTTTCGAGAGAACCAAGAGCATTACCGGTGATGAATATTAATCCTTCCATCAAAAATATTTTTGATTTTACTTATGCCGATTTCTCTTTAGAAAATTATAATCCCTATCCGCCGATTAAGGGAGAAGTGGCTGTATAAGCAGTATTTATTAGACAACATTATTATTTTCGAAGTATTGAGTTTAATACGAGGCATCCATTATTTAATTAGTCGTCCCTTAAAAACCCCTGTCTCGTCCTCGTTTGCAACGAGGATGCACACTTTCATTCTTTTGTTAGCGGTTTGGTATAAGAGACGACTGCGTAGAAAAAAATTAAATTTGTAGGTGCTTCATACTCGTAATTTTTACGTATCATTTTTTACCGTGAAAATCTATGATTATTTGTAATCTATCATAATATCAAGTTATTAACATTGTTCATAACTTTTTATAAAATGTTAACGTTTTTTGCAACCTTTTATATATTGCATTCGTTAATTTGAATGTTTTATTATCTTAAAATTATA
>CAYSIN010000080.1:10197-12337 GCA_964431135.1 uncultured Bacteroidales bacterium | reverse complement strand
ACCCCATTCCCAAAATCACAAAGTACTATCTTTTTTGAACTTTTAACGAATTTTTATATATGAACGCAACTTGGTATAACATCTTTGAATGCAACTTGGTATTACAATTTTGTACTTTTGAGAGGTTCTTTTCAGTTGAAATCGGACACTATTTTTACTATACAGAGTTGTGATTTGCTTACAATTTTGTACTTTTGAGAGGTTCTTTTCAGTCCTAAAACAGAAGCACAAGTAACCCTAAGAGTTGTGATTTGCTTACAATTTTGTACTTTTGAGAGGTTCTTTTCAGTTTAATGAAAAATTGCTGTTAGATTATGAAAGTTGTGATTTGCTTACAATTTTGTACTTTTGAGAGGTTCTTTTCAGTTTATATAAACCATTGGTTCAGTGAAATACAGTTGTGATTTGCTTACAATTTTGTACTTTTGAGAGGTTCTTTTCAGTCACGCTTCGTTATCTTTGTATGTTAATTTTGTTGTGATTTGCTTACAATTTTGTACTTTTGAGAGGTTCTTTTCAGTTTGTTCTTTTCCTTGCCGTATTTAGGTCTCGTTGTGATTTGCTTACAATTTTGTACTTTTGAGAGGTTCTTTTCAGTTTAGAGCAATAATAAGATTTAAAGATGGTAGGTTGTGATTTGCTTACAATTTTGTACTTTTGAGAGGTTCTTTTCAGTCGTTAAAAAAAGATTTACGATTTTTTTCTTGTTGTGATTTGCTTACAATTTTGTACTTTTGAGAGGTTCTTTTCAGTCAATTCCTTGCAAACTATTTATTGCTGGAAGTTGTGATTTGCTTACAATTTTGTACTTTTGAGAGGTTCTTTTCAGTGTTTCGAATTACGACAAAAACCCCGATGCTGTTGTGATTTGCTTACAATTTTGTACTTTTGAGAGGTTCTTTTCAGTAAGGCAGCCGGCCTGGCCTGCGCCGTTTGCGTTGTGATTTGCTTACAATTTTGTACTTTTGAGAGGTTCTTTTCAGTATTAAAGGATAATATTGAAGACGCTAATGCGTTGTGATTTGCTTACAATTTTGTACTTTTGAGAGGTTCTTTTCAGTGACAATGTCAGAGAAATCGTTACTTTTATAGTTGTGATTTGCTTACAATTTTGTACTTTTGAGAGGTTCTTTTCAGTGTAAAAAAATTGACCTAATCACCTTAAATGGTTGTGATTTGCTTACAATTTTGTACTTTTGAGAGGTTCTTTTCAGTGAAACCAACAGACCTTGTGTTCCCCTGTAAGTTGTGATTTGCTTACAATTTTGTACTTTTGAGAGGTTCTTTTCAGTTTTTCCCATAAAAACCAGAATGATGGTATTGTTGTGATTTGCTTACAATTTTGTACTTTTGAGAGGTTCTTTTCAGTTTTTATCTATAATAGCCTGTTCGTCTATACGTTGTGATTTGCTTACAATTTTGTACTTTTGAGAGGTTCTTTTCAGTATATCTGTCAACTAAGTTATTGCCGTTTATGTTGTGATTTGCTTACAATTTTGTACTTTTGAGAGGTTCTTTTCAGTTTTTAGATGGTAATTTAGATGGAATTTATAGTTGTGATTTGCTTACAATTTTGTACTTTTGAGAGGTTCTTTTCAGTATAAGTGCGTAAAATTATAATAACAATTCCGTTGTGATTTGCTTACAATTTTGTACTTTTGAGAGGTTCTTTTCAGTTACTGATTTGAAAGACGATATGACAATGCTGTTGTGATTTGCTTACAATTTTGTACTTTTGAGAGGTTCTTTTCAGTTTTTAAGAATTGGGATTATTTCAAACGCATGTTGTGATTTGCTTACAATTTTGTACTTTTGAGAGGTTCTTTTCAGTTTAAATTTAATGTTAAACTTTTCTTTAAATGTTGTGATTTGCTTACAATTTTGTACTTTTGAGAGGTTCTTTTCAGTGAATTTGGCAGGCTGACAATCTTTGACGTTGTTGTGATTTGCTTACAATTTTGTACTTTTGAGAGGTTCTTTTCAGTTTTGTAGATGAGGCAAAGGCAGGAGAAACTGTTGTGATTTGCTTACAATTTTGTACTTTTGAGAGGTTCTTTTCAGTAGATTATGAACAATTTAAAACTCAAATTGAGTTGTGATTTGCTTACAATTTTGTACTTTTGAGAGGTTCTTTTCAGTT
>CAYSIN010000080.1:8421-10097 GCA_964431135.1 uncultured Bacteroidales bacterium | reverse complement strand
GTTGTGATTTGCTTACAATTTTGTACTTTTGAGAGGTTCTTTTCAGTCTATAGTGTTAAAATGAGCCTACATAGCCTGATTGATTAAAAAATAGAATAAAAAAACTGAAATTTGAACCAAAAAAATCCCGAAGAATCGGGATTTTTTTATTTCTAATTCTTCTATATAAACCTTGAAGGTTTGCTTGGACTGTTGCTTGGTTAAACCTTGAAGGTTTTGCTTGGCTTTTTCTTCGGTTAAACCTTCAAGGTTTCTCGTCTAGTTTTTCCTAAAAGAGTTCAAGTTGCAATGGCGTTTCTGGCGGTTTTTTTGTTTTTTGCCCATAGTATATTTCCATTTTTTCAAATTGCTTATCAGTAATCTCCAAAATACAAATAGAACCTTCTTCGGGCATAAAACTTTTTACTCTCCGTATTTGTACATCCGCCGATTCGCTGCTTGCTACATGCCTTATGTATGCAGAAAACTGAAACATACTGAACCCACTTCCCATTAAATTTTTTCTGAAACGTGCGTATGCTTTTCGCTGTATTTTTGTTTCCGTAGGCAAGTCGAATAAAACCATTATCCACATAATACGGTATGCATTTAAACGTTCGTACGACATATTTTAAACAACAGAAGGTAATAATAATTTCCGTTGCTCACCCATAAAGCATTTTTGTAACGATTGACAGGTTTTTTGTGTAGCAATCATCAATGGGCTGGTTTCGTTTCCCATTTTTACATCTATAACTGGTATGGAGAGCAGTTCTATTTTTATATCTTTGGTAAGTTCTTCAGGCACACCATATTTATCAATAATAGAACACACCAGAATATCTACAAGAGGGCGATAAGGTTCCATTAAATCGTCTGCCAGACAATATGGGTTGTAACGATTATGGTGATGCAATCCCAAGGTGGGAAGCAATCCTGTGCATACAATGCTGCGTGCCACCGTTGCACGTAATATAGCATACCCATAATTAAGAAGGTTGTTGGGTGGAGCACCTTCACGTGAGCGTGTAAATTGCGTTATTTCGGGAAACAGTTTTGACCAGTAAACGGATGCTGCTACTGCTTCGCGGTTATCGCTGTCGCCGCTTTTAACCGATTGGCTAAGTTTTATCATGTAATCTACATTGTTTTTAGGGTGACGCATTTTCAACGATGAAGCCTGGTTCGTAATTTTTTGCTGAACCAGTTGTGTCCAGAGTTGTTTTTTCAGTGGTTCCGTTGCAGTTAATTGTTCGTGGTAACGTTCGGTTTGCAATGTATTGGAATGTAACGCCAGCAATAATCCCGTAGGGTGATGCGTATGGTCGCAGGTTATTACGGCTACGTTATTATCTACCAAGGCTTCCAGCAATGCCTGTGTTATGGTAATTTGCGGATGGTCTAAAACAATGTAACCTAAATCTTCTATGGGAAAGGTTAATTCACCCTTATCGGTTACCATCTTTTTTATTTCTTCATGCTTTTCCAGTTCCGGAAATCGTAATAACATCTGATTATTACGCAGACTTAAAATAGAAGGATTTCCAAAGTACAAGGTTCGTTTTATCATAGTAATCTATTTATTAGTTAATAACTTCTGGGTAACTTTTCGAAAGTTTGCTTAGCCGTCCGGATAACTTTCCGAAAGTTTGCTTAGCCGTCCGGATAACTTTCCGAAAGTTTGCTTAGCCGTCCGG